>CAXHBZ010000129.1:0-3552 GCA_964015215.1 uncultured Candidatus Poseidoniales archaeon
ACCGCCCGGTTGAACCACACTCGAGACTCCGATATCATTCGCTGAATCTATTCCATCTCTGAACGGGAAAAAGGCGTCGGACACCATCATCGAACCTTTGGCCCTATCGCCTGCTCTCCTAGATGCTATCCTGACCGCCTCTACCCTACTTGTCTGGCCCGGACCAACTCCCACAGTGGCAAGTCCGGTGGCAGTCTCAGAAACTAGGATTATGGCATTCGACTTGACCTCTGAAAGGACAGCGCATCCAAATCTAGCAAGTGAGATGTCCTTTTCCCCCATCTTTCTCTCGGTTACGCATTCTGCATTTTGCCAGTCAATGGGGGGTGTTCCTTGTATCTGTGCAAGCCAGCCCCCGTTAACCTGCCTCGTGGAGAGGGTTTCTTTCCTAGGTCCCATCATCCGAAGTGTTAGCATCCTTCGATTCTTCTTTGACGACAGTACGGCCAAGGCCTCTGGATGATACCCCGGGGCTATCATGCACTCGAAAAAGTGATCCCCGATAGCGATCGCAGTGTCTAGCTCTACCTCCTTGGTGAAGGCGATGACGCATCCGAACGCGCTCTCGGGATCACTTGCGAGTGCGCTCTTCCAAGCCTGGGATTGACTCGAGTCGACTGCCGCACCACATGGATTCGTGTGTTTGATAACCACGCATCCATGGTTATGATTTGGACAGGAGTGGATAATATTCTGGGCCAGCCTGAGTGCTCCATCCAGATCGAGATAGTTGTTGTATGAGAGGGGTTTTCCACCGTGTTGAATAGCCGCCGCTAGACCACTTGGTTCGCCACCATTGGGATAGAATGAGGCTGGTTGGTGGGGATTCTCACCGTATCTCAAATTAGAGCCTATCTCAGTCGCTATGTTAATCATAGAAGGGATTTTTTCGTTCTTAAGCCTGCTCTCAAGCTCATTAGAAACAGCTGTATCGTAGGCAGCTGTACCCTTGAACGACTCCAACGCTAGCTTGGCTCTCTCTTTGATTCCGATGGCAGATGGGTCTCCTTCTGCTTCCCTTAGTTTCGCAATGATGCCTTCGTACTGGGAAGGTGAGGTCAGGACAATGACGTCCTTGTGGTTCTTAGCTGCCGACCGTATCATGGTTGGGCCTCCTATGTCAATCATCTCAATTAGTTCTGAGTCGGTAACCGGCGGTCTTCTAGCGGCAGTCTCGACGAATGGGTAGAGATTGACGCAAACAAGATCGATTGGGCCGTAACCAAGCGCATTGAGGGTGTCCATATCTTCTGACTTGTCCCTTCTGGCGAGGATACCCCCATGGACTGCTGGGTGAAGAGTCTTGACCCTTCCATCAAACACCTCTGGGTGTCCCGTTGCTTCGCTTACATCGAGGACTTTGATACCAACTGACCTGAGCTTCCTAGCAGTTCCTCCGGTGGACAGAATCTGCCACCCCATGGCACTTAGTGCCTGGGAGAGCTCCTCTACTCCTTCTTTGTGCCAGACACTAATCAGTGCTCGGGGCGGTTCCATGAGGATGCATGAGGGCCATGGACTTGAAGGATTCTATTCCTAGTCCCCTCGAGCAGAGACGACTTGGTCTATTCTTAGCATACTTATCGCGGTCTCAGTTGCTGTCTCCAGAGAGTCGGTAATCACTGACTTCGGATGCCAAACACCCTCTAGAGATGCTATTTCGCCATTTTTGTCGATCCCCAAACAGTTGCCGTTTCTAGCTTCAGAGCGAAGCTTTAGCACCATATCTAGGGGATTTTGTCCTGAGTTCTCAGCGAGAACCGCAGGTATCGACTCCATGGCTCTGGCGAAGGCTTCCATGGCAATCCTCTCCCTTCCTGGTTCAGATTCCATCTGAGTCCTGACATGGTGGGCGGCCATCGAATGAGCCGCCCCGCCCCCGGGTAGGAGCTTTCCTTCTGACATGGCCAGAGACGTCGCTCTCAGGGAGTCATAAATACCCCTGATGGCCTCTTCAGTGGCTTCCTTCCCATCTCCTCCTATCTCTATGGTTACAATTGCTGGAGTAGGACAGTGATCTATTTTGATTATGTCCTCTACCATATCAGTTGACTCGTTCCTCTCCCAGATGAAGGAGCCGAAAGAACCCAAGTCGTCCATGGAAGCATCGAGTATGGAGTCGATTACCTTGGATGAAGTCGCCTCTGCTGCATTCCTTAAATCCGCCTCATCCAGCTCGCTTATTGCAACCACATCTCCGTCAGCCAGAGCATGGAGAATATCCTTGTCTATTTCTCCTCCACAAAGTACTACCCTAGCCCCCGTTCGGAGTATTGCATCCGCAATCTGCTCCTTTCTCCGTCTTTCGGCATCCATAAAGGAGTCGAGCTCGTTAGGCGAGGCTATCTTAATCTGAGCGCTTCTTGTCATGGACCTTATCTTCAGGTCTCCTCCGATGACTGCAATCTTTGAGTCTTTGATATGGTTGGGTAGTCCGTCTAGAGGCACCCTCCTCCTAAGTGCCAAACCATAAATCACCTTTGAGTGAGACAGAGTTCCTTTGCCAGACTTGAACATGGTGACATGTTCTGCGCTCGGGTAGTCGGTATTTTCAGAGGTTTTCTTAAGAGCCTTGACCACTATTCCGGATAGTAGTTCCAATGAGGCTTCAGCTCCCTTGCCGATCATGGCCGTCTCAGCTACACTAACCAGTCTCTCATCATTGACCGGAGTGGCCATATCTTCCAGTATTGAAATGGCTGAGTCCATGGATTTTCTGTACCCCCCGATTATTGTGAGAGGGTGTAGTCCCTTCCTCAGTAGAGTTTGGGATTCCTGGAGAAGAGCACCACATAGTAGCATTGTCGTGGTGACTCCGTCGCCACAAGCTTCCTCCTGTGACTGGCACATGGAGACAAGCATCTTAGCTGCTGGGTGCTTCACTAGCAACTCTGATACTATCTTGGCACCGTCGTTTGTCACTGCAGTACTTCCATCTGTCTTGTACATCATCTTGTCCAGCCCCTTTGGACCGAATGTTGGCTTGAGCAGGTTTGCGAAGACCTCTGAGGCAGAAATCAACTTCTCCTGTACGTCTGTACCACTAGTAACGTTGGTATTATCCTTCACTATGACTACCGGAGGTTTGCCGGCCCCGTCGCTCATGGCGCCTCCAAGAAAGGGCCTGCCAAGAAACCTTTGAGTGCGATTCACGCGATATTTAGTCCAAGATGTGATAGTATCTATTCGCTAGAGGCGGTAGTTGGGACCATGGGCCGGGGGAACTCGCTCTCGACATTGCTGGTCTCCCTGGCCTTGGTGTTGTCTTTGGCTCCGGTTTCATCGGCCCAGATTGGGATACTGCCATCGGTAGTGATAACGTGTGATGACCCTGGTCCCGTAGAGGTATGGCCAGGTGCTACTAGAACCACTATTGTCTACTGCACACTTGAGAATCCAAATATGTACAGTGAATCCGTGGAAATAGGAACAGAATCTGAGGAGTCGGACTTTCAATTCGCGGCACCGCAGACAGTGACGATAGGGGCTGGACAGGAAATTGACATTCAGGTTATAATCAGAGTTCCTGAGCTCTTCATGGCTGGTACTTAC
>CAXHBZ010000130.1:0-3537 GCA_964015215.1 uncultured Candidatus Poseidoniales archaeon
ACACCCGTTATGTCGTCGGCAGCGTCAGATGTGTATAAGAGACAGGTATTGACGCCCATGCTCTAGTGGAATTCGGCCCCAGAGTATGTGTAAATCGAGAGTGCCAGTAACATTGCCAACGATAATCGGATATTTAGAGAATTGAAGGTCCCAAAATCTTCTGACAGCATCGTTAAAACGAAAACGGGTATTGACAAAGAAAAAGCCAAGAGTACCCTCTTTCGTTGTTTTTTGACCTCATCTTCCCTATCTTTACGAATCTCGATGGCAGAAACCTGCTTTTTTGCACCAAAGCCAGCTCTATGTATTGCTTCGATGCAAGCGTCCAAATCATTGTTGGTTGCTGTTTTTGAAAATATAATTTTTACCTTTTCCAAGGGGAGATTTACTGATGCATCCTCCACTGCATCAAGCTGGATTAACACACGCTCCACGGACGACGCACATGCCGCACATGTCATCCCGGTTACAGATAGAGAAGAGTCGTCAACTTCCATTGGAAACCTCTCCCCCCGTGCAACATTCCATCAATTGCCAATTGCCCTCATCAAGGGTTACGCATCCGCATCCGCACACACACATCCACCCGATAGAATCCCAACCCTTTCCTCCATCTGATCTAGAGTATATTCTTTTCATTTTACACCCACAATCGCATAGTCTGGCGGAAACTCTTGGCACAACCTCCTCGAGTTATGTAGTCAATATAAACCCATTTATTGACTACAATAAAATTGCTAAT
Organism: uncultured Candidatus Poseidoniales archaeon; assembly: GCA_964015215.1. Lineage (GTDB taxonomy): Archaea > Thermoplasmatota > Poseidoniia > Poseidoniales > Thalassarchaeaceae > MGIIb-O5. The sequence continues at coordinate 743 of CAXHBZ010000130.1, forward strand.
AATCGAGCGCCTATTTTCAGGTCGGGACATTCTCTCCCCTTAAGTTCAAGATAACGTTGCATGTCGCGAGGATAATGGTGGTTCCTTCGGGAGTTAGTGATTTCGACCCTGTCGCCTTGGAGACAGACTTAATGGAAATATGGAGAACCGAGGACACTTTCCATAGAAGTATAGATTCTAGGCGCGAACTTGGGTCCCCCTTCACTTTCCTAGAAGGCCCCCCGACAGCAAATGGTAAACCCGGGATACACCACGTAATTTCGAGGCTTTTCAAGGATATGGTGTGCCGTTGGAAAACGATGCAAGGGCATGTTGTGGAACGCAAAGCTGGATGGGACACCCATGGTTTACCTGTCGAAATAGAAGTTCAGAAACAACTCAATCTGATGTCAAATGAAGAGATTGAAGATTATGGGATGAAGGAATTCAACGAGAAATGCAAAGAAAGCGTTTGGACCTATGAGGAGGCATGGAGAGAAATGACTGAAAGAATGGCTTTCTGGGTCGATCTTGATGATCCTTACGTCACCCTGCAAGACAAATACATTGAGTCTGCATGGTGGTCGTTGAAGAAAATGTTCGAAAAAGGCTATCTTTTCAGGGGCCACAAGGTATTGCCATACTGCCCACAAACTGGCACCAGTTACTCAAGTCATGAGGTTTCTCTTGGATATAAGGAGGTTACAGAACCAGCTGTTTTCGTCAAGTTCAAGCTCTCCGAGGATAATGCTTCGATTTTGGCATGGACCACTACACCTTGGACATTGCCAGGAAATGTAGGACTAGCGGTCGGCCCAGATTTGACTTATTGCAGAGTCAGGATTACTTCGGGGCCTTCCGATTCATGGGAAGGAAGAGGAGGAGGGGAAGTTGGTGAAGAGATGATCCTAGCAAAGGATCTGATTGGAAATGTTCTGAGAAATCACGTCGAAGTACTTGAGGAATTCCCAGGCTCTGAACTGATTGGAAAGGCATACACTCCACTTTTCCCCGGAGCTGTTGATGGAACCGGACATCCATCGGCGTGGACTGTGGTTGGGGCCGACTTTGTCACAACGACAGACGGAACTGGAGTCGTACACACGGCAGTGATGTACGGAGAAGATGATTACAGGCTAGGGATGGATGTGGGGTTCCCTGCACAGCACACTGTCGGGATGGATGGTAAGTTTGTTTCAGGAATTCACGAGTCCATAGATGGCAAGTATGTCAAAGAATGTGACGATATCATAATCAACATTCTTTCTTCCGAGGGTAGTCTTTACAGAGAACACTCCTACACCCACGATTATCCGCATTGTTGGAGGACAGACCATCCCCTACTTTACTATGCAATGGACAGTTGGTTTGTACGAATGACTGCGGTTAAGGAAGAAATACTACAATACAATTCTGAAGTGGAGTGGGCCCCAGAGTGGACAGGAACAAAGAGGATGGGGGAGTGGCTGTCCAATATCAAGGACTGGGCAATAAGTAGAGAGAGGTACTGGGGGACGCCTCTACCAGTGTGGATTTGTGGAAAGTGTGGGAACGAGCATTGCGTCGGAAGTTTGGAAGAACTCTCTGAGATGAAGACCGATTCGTCCGAGATGCCACCGGAGCTCCACAGGCCTTATGTTGATGAAATCGCGCTTCTGTGTCCAAATGATGGATGTGGGGGTGAAATGACAAGGGAGCCTTACGTTATGGATTGCTGGTTTGACTCTGGTTGCGCGTCCTTCGCTCAATGGCATTATCCATTCGAAAACAGTGATAAGTTCGAGGGCTCGTTTCCAGTGGATTACATTTGTGAAGCGGTTGATCAGACCAGGGGCTGGTTCTACTCCCTGATGGCAGTATCCACCACAGTTTTCGATAGCATTAGTTATCGGAGATGTCTCTCCTTAGGACACATTCTTGACAAGGATGGGAAGAAGATGAGTAAGTCCAAGGGAAATGTTGTGAATCCGTGGGATCACTTCAACAAGGAAGGTGCTGATTCCATCAGATGGTATATGATGACCCAAAGTGCACCTTGGTCTCCCACAAATTTTGATCCAAATGGGGTAAGGGAATCTTATGGGAAGATGTTTTTAACTCTGTGGAATGTTTACAAGTTTCACGCAGACTACGCCTCTTTGGATGGATTTGATCCAGATAATGACGATACGTATGTGCCTCCAGATGAAAGAAGTCCGCTTGATCGTTGGATACTTTCAAAGACATCATCAATGGCTCAAGGATATCATGACAAATTCGTTCAATGGGACTTTCATAAAGCCGGAAGGGACCTCGAAAGTTTTGTGGTGAATGATCTCTCGAATTGGTATGTCAGGAGATCTCGAAGACGACTTTGGGATGAGGCTGACAGTGCTGACAAACATTCCTGTCAGAACACCCTACATGAAGTTCTCCTGATTGTTTGTAAGCTGATGGCCCCTGTATCTCCATTTGTTACTGACGCCATACACAGAGGACTGACTGGGTCATCGGTACATCTAGCTGACTGGCCGGTTGGGTCCGACATAATCGAAGAAGACCTGCCTCCTCTGGACCCATTGGTTGAGATGGAAATGGAGTTAGTTAGATCAATAGCTGAAGCAGGGAGAAGGGTGCGTGTGAATGCTGGAAGAAGACAGCGTCTTCCGTGTAGATCGGGTTGGATCGTGGGTGGACCAGACCTGTCTAATTTCCATGATATTCTCTCTGAGGAACTTAATGTCGAAGAGATTAATGTGGTTGATGATCTGGATTCATTTCAGAAAATCGAAATCGCACCCAACAGAAAGGCCCTCGGGGCTAAGTGCAGGTCCGAC
>CAXHBZ010000131.1:0-3536 GCA_964015215.1 uncultured Candidatus Poseidoniales archaeon
CTCAATTATGTCGCCTATTCAGAGCCAGGCTCGTCTACCTTCCCGGCAAGCATCAGCCCACCCAGAGTAATGTAGAGCAACATCGTAAGGGGGAAGACTATCTGGAACTCAGCCTGCTCAGCATCCTGGATAAGTGGCAGGAGTGTGTTCGCAAGGCCAATTGGCATCAGCATGAAGAAAGCGCCCTCTGTCATTCCCTCTGGAACCTTCAGTCCGACGTGAGCCAGACCCATGCAGATCATCGCCAGTCCCCAGACCACTGGTGTCAGGGACCAAAGACCGCTCCCTGCGTTGAAGATAGCTAGTGCAACCTCCTCTCTGGCCGCTTGGTCAGCGAAGACTGCGGTGGTGTCGTTCGTGATGAGGATCACGGATACCTGCCCTCCAAATCCAAGAAGGAAGAGACCGAAGGTCCCGAAGATGAATAGGTCGGCCATGTTAAGCAACTGTGTTGACATTCTATCAGCGCCCTTCTTCATGTCCATCGAGAGCATGTGCAGTCCTGCGAACATCAGTGACATCCCCAATACGCCCACTACCGCCAAGTTCATCGAAGCGTCATCCCTCAGGAGGGCAACCCCATCCATGCCAACCTCATTTGTGAGGGGCCACGAGAAGAATGCCCCAACGAGCATCAGCGGTCCAAGTGCAAGCATTATCGGTGTCAGATTTCTTGACATGAAGATTGAGACTCAGTTGGTGGTATAAGCTTCTCTGACGTTCCTCGACCCAAGTTGGGGGTTTTCCCCACATCAGAGTAAACCCGAGACTCCACAGGACTCGGCTAGCCACTTCATTGCGTTCGTATAGTCCTCCTCGGCCTCCTCTATATCATTCAGAAGAAGATCCTCAGCGGCATCCCAGAGGGCCTGGAGTGCTGGGACCCAGTCGCCCCCCTTGTCTCTGATTGACTCATCGAATCTCCAGGCGTCGGACTCCGTCTTGTTGTGGACGACCAACCATGACCATCCCATCGCGGACTCAAGCCCCTTTCCCTTCCTTGCGAGTGAGACTGTGGAGGGAACCCCGTCCCCAACCGCCTTCCTCACCAGTCTGTCAGCCATCCCCAGTGGCTCAGGCAGCTCGTCATTCTCCCATGGAAGCCTACGAAGCCTCATCTGGGTGTCCAATGACTCCCCGAGCTCCCTCAGGAAGGCCCCGAATCCCTGTTTCCTCCTGGCTTGCCTCTCTAGAATTTCCTCAGCTTCCGCATCACCCAGTCCGAACATCCCTGCGAGGACCGTCTTTCCGTGTGTGGGCCACAATGAAACAAGATTGGGATGGCATGCGCCCTCCTCCATCCTAATCACATCCGAATCCAGATTGAGGACGACCCCGTCGGACCTGATGTGTATCCCCCTCTCCAAGGAGTCCAGAATCGTGGAAATGGCCCTCTTTTCATCATCTGTCCCAGATAGGTGATTCAGGAAACCATCTCTGTCATTCTTGTCGAACCATGAGCTCCCGATCACATGACCATCCTCTATTGAGTTCAGAATACTGGCCCTGCATGCCTCTGAGAGCTTGGAGTCATCCAGTGACATCCTCAGCCATGTATCCAGAGTCTCACTGAGCCTTTCAAGGCCCTCATCAGGGAGTCCCCTCTCCTCTGGCCACCCCTTCGGCCTCCACATCCACTCGGCCTCACAAACCGCTCCCAGCTTGTTCGGAGGCATCATGAAAATAGCGAGACTCTGGGCAAAAGGCTCCTCTGTCTTGGCCAAGGAAGTGGGGGAAACCCCAACCTTGGTACCGTTCTGGAATGTTAGAAGCACCCATCCGTTTTCGGAGAAATGCTCGTCCCTGACCATCTCCTCAGTTAGTCCGACCGTCCATCTGACGTCATCTCCTGAGAGGTCCACAGAGGACTTGTCCAGAACCCAGTCAATCCACTCAGGAGGCGCATTGGGCTGGGAGCACGAGCAGACAAAGCCTCCGTCCCATGAGAAGTAATGCTGTCCCGCCTTTGCATGACCGTCCCACACAAGGAGCCTTAATCTGGGATGATTGAAGTTTTGAATCCCGGCGAGGTGACTCTGCTTACCATTTCCCCTGCGGAGGTAGCTCGACGTCCCATACAAGGGGTGCTTGAACACAGATACCGTCGAAAGGTCCTCCTCACCAGCGGCCAACAGGCTACCAGCCAGAGCTCTGCAGACCTCGTCACCGCCCTTCTTGACCATTCTTTTCTTGAGCCATCGTTGGTCATGCCTCTTGGCGGCCAGAAGCTCAATTTCCTTGAGAGTCATGGCCATCTTGTCTTTTGATCCGAAGAAGGAAACCTTGCCCAGTTCCCCAGTAATTTCAGGAACGAACGACTCAGGATCATTCAGTAGGGCTTCGAGATTTGACTCAAGCCTTCTCTGAATCTCCTTCGATGCCTGCTTTATGCCCCGCACTCGCACCTTTTTCCTTCTGTTCCTGCTTCCAGGAAAACTGACTTCAGCAGGTGGTTTGGCCATTCTCTCCGCTCCCTTGCCCGTCCCGAATACTTCCTACCAAATCAGCTATCCGCTTTGTAGTGCTCATAGGATTCTAGCTCCATCCCAGTGAATGAACTGGGGAAGATAAGACAATGAATACGTCCACCGGCAACAGCTGAAACCTCGGAGAACGAGCCTGAAACGATACTCTGATCGCCTGTCCCTATGTCACTCAAGAGCATACATTCCCATTCAGGCATCCGCTCGGTAAGAGAACCAAAGGACTCCCCTCCTCCTTCTTCGAGGCGCCCGGCCATCAGCATCATCGTGGAATATGCCTGCCCTGGAGACATTGGTTGGGGCGCTTCCACACCCATTCCAGTGGGGTCTAGATCCAGAAGAACCAGAGAATGCAAATTACTCAGTTGATTGGACACAATCATCTCCAGGGGCGATGTCGGAATGTAATTGCCATATTGGTAGGGAATTGTGACCTGCCTCCCGAATCTGTATGACTGGAGCCCAGACAGAGAAACTGCCAGACTGGTAGCCGAGATTCCGGGAATTACATGGAAGGGGACCCCTTCCTCCTCGCATCTCAGCTTGAGATCGATATGAGTAGTAGCCTGCATCGGGTCACCGACAACCATGAGGGCAACCCTCTCATTTTTCGCCTCCGAAATCATCACTTCCGGGCGCTCCACTGTATCTCTCATGGCTCTCTTCCAGTCTCCGACAAGTTCAGCAAGCCCCTCCTCCTGGTCTTTGGGAAGGATAGCAGTGTACCCCTCCAAGTACCTCTTATCCGAGGACCTAGCGGCTTGCAGAGCCAAATTCGTGATATGCCCCAAATCGCCTGGCCCGAGACCAATCAGCCAGAGACCCGACACGCCCCACTCACCCGTCATTCTGAAGCGCGCTGACCCGTCGGACATGATGAACGTGATGCGACATCTCAGGGTCCCAAACAATTCTGTGCAGGACGTAATCGTCCTACTGAAAGGCCAAAACCTCCTTTCTGAGAGTATGAGGATTTTTCCGGACCCCGATGGCGAGCATAGGCTAATACCTGTCTCTTATACACATCTGACGCTGCCGACGACATAACGGGTG
>CAXHBZ010000132.1:0-3529 GCA_964015215.1 uncultured Candidatus Poseidoniales archaeon
ACACCCGTTATGTCGTCGGCAGCGTCAGATGTGTATAAGAGACAGTCCCAAACGCCAGAGGCTTAATCTCGAAAGTTTGAACCTCTTCAAGCTCACCTATTTTCGCCGCAATCTCTTCATAGTTCGGACTCCCCTCTTCTGGTTGATCCATAGTTACCTTATACTTCACCACAACATGACCCATACTAGCGCCCCCTCAAGGTCCTTGGAAACCACACTCTGTGCAAACGTAAGGTACGCCCTGTAGCCTGCATCGCCTGCTCCTTCCGATTGCGTGACTGCATTCAGGGCACGGGAAAGAGGTACTCCTGGAGTCTACCAGAGGCATTCCTGATGCCGTACATGTGCTCGTTCGTGCTGTCATTCCATTCCCTCGACGAGGCGCCGAGCCACCCCCCCCTTTTAGCGTTGACCGATGACCAGTGGTCGCCCATACAATGAATTGAAATGATGGTCCCCCTACCCGAGTAAGGTGGTTCAATGACTGAAGAGGAGTTATCGTTGACCGGTGAGCAGAATGACCTGTCCTCCTTTGTTTCCGACGAAGGTGGGATATGGAGTCTTAGAAATGTCGAGAAGATTAGGGGCTGGAACAATATCGAGTATGGGGCTGGGCTGTCTGGCAAGAATACCCCGTCCACAGGCTTGTCGATGAATAGAGCCTACATACCTCCAGGGGGAGTGGCTAAAGCACACATCCATGTCGATTTTGATGTCATGATCTACCTCCTGAAGGGGGGAGTGAGACATGAATACGGGCCGGGATGCAGAAAATCAGTCGTTCACAATGCAGGGGATATGTTCTACATGAGCCGGGCCTCCCTCACGAGGTTTTCAATATCTCAGAAACTGAATGGGTCCATGCGATTGTCTCACGATCGGACGCTTCCGAGTGGCAGAACATAGTCCCTTACGATAGGAAATCTGAATGATAGGCAACCCCCGATAATTGACGAGGCCTATCTTCTAGTCCAGTTATTCTTCCTCTCTTCTGGAGAGTCTGCGTAATCCTACCATGGGAGTCACGCCTTCATCACCATTCCCAACTTCCGTGACTATTCCCAGTCTCGAAAGGTGGTCGGATACCTGTTGCATAGCTGTTCTACCGAAAGCCCTCTTCCTTGGACGAGGAAGCTTGTTCCTGCAAATCAGGTATGTTTCAGAAGACGAATTCCTTGAGGCTGTCGGGGCGAATCTCTGAACATTGGAGAAACGGTCTTTTGCGGCTTCAACAAGGCCCTCTATTCCAGTCCCCTGAAATGTCTTGGTGACAAATGTCCCCCCTGGTCTGAGCACTTTAATAGCGACATCAAGAACGGTGGTCGAGAGCTCAAGAGATATCGCCTGGTCGGTGTCATACCTCCCAGTCAGTCTGGGGGAGATATCGCTGATTACAACATTGAGATCCTCTTCTCCCAAAATATCTCGAATTTGCTGTAATGTAGATTCCTCAGTTGCGTCCCCAATAATCAATTTTGCACCTTCTACTGGAGAAGTGGCAAGTAAATCGACACCGATAACTGATCCATTTTCTCCTGCTTCCTCCACTGCGACCTGTGTCCAGCCGCCAGGATGGCAACCAATGTCTAACACAGAATCGCCTCTCCTAATTACCGAGAACCTGTCTTGTATCTGCTTGAGCTTGTAGGCTGACCTCGCCCTGTACCCCTTAGATCGTGCCTCCCTCCTCCAAGGGTCACGACGATTCTCTTGGTACCACCGCTTGCTCACACACGTCCCGCTGTGGGATGAGTTATCAAGTCAGGGTATTATGAGGCCATTCAGAGCCCAATCTCAGAGATCAGTGACCGGGCCGTATGCCTAATCGCATCCTCAGATGCCATTTCTGGTTTGAATCCAGTAGAAAGAAGTTGGCTGACTTCCAGAGATGTCTTGGGCACGTCCCCAGCCCAGCCTCTATCTCCACCCGTGTACTCTATAGAAACACCTTCCAGGCCACTTTCCTCCACCACTATCTCTGCTATCCTCCTTACGGAGCATGTGTCCCCGGTTCCGAGGTTATACAAACTGACACTTCTTTCGCAGTAATCCACTAGGTGTATCATGGCTCGCACACAGTCCTCCGCAGACATGTAGGATTTCTCCTGAAACCCGTTCCCCAGTACCTCAAGCCTGCTGGGATCCCTTTTCAATTTGTGAATGAAATCGAAGATTACACCATGAGTCCCCCTCGGACCGACAATATTGGCAAACCTGTGAATCCAAGCATTCGCGCCAAATGTACCGGCCCAAGCCGTAATTAGGGCCTCAGAGCCAAGTTTAGACGCACCATAAAGGGAAATCGGCATAACAGGACCGTATGTCTCTGGGGTAGGCATCTGGTTAGCCTCTCCGTAAATTGCTGAGGAAGACGAGAAAGAGATTCTCGAGACTCCCTCCCTCCTCATTGACTCAAGAACATTGTATGTCGCGAGTGTGCCTTGCCTGAGGTCGGTATCGGTAACTTCCGTTCCAAGTCTGATGTCCGGATTGGCTGCCAAATGATGTACCATTTCGATACCGGACATCGCGGATTCTATCTCATCCAAATTTAGTAAATCGCCTCGGACAACCTCAACCATATCCGTTCCTTCGTGATGGGAGAGGAACTCCTCTCTGCCACTGGAGAAATTATCGAAAACTCTCACTCTTCTGCCTTGGGATACTAGGGCGTCTACTAAGTGGGAGCCGATGAAACCAGCCCCCCCGGTAACTAGGTGCATGGATATTGGGGGGTGCAAATAGACTTGAGTTCATCGGAAGCAAGCTCAGGACCATGTCCCGGCATCTCTCTTCTGTCTGAGGGAGTAAGAACAGGCAACCATGCCGACAAGGGCTATGTGAATCACTGTGCAATAGGGACATATGTGGGGTGCGCCGTCGACCATTGTCAGTTCAACTAAAACCAGCCAGAGGACGAATGGCACCCCTGCTAGACTCACGTAGAATAGCATGTCAACATATCCAGATGTCCATTTAGCGTGCAGATCCATCCTTATCGATAGGACAATGAACCATATTAGGGCAAAAGAGGCAATACCAATCAGACCCCACGGAATCCCGAAAAGGTTGTTCCACTGTGGGTCACCGATTACGGATCCACATTGCACCAGTCCTTCTGTGGCGCACATCGATGACGATCCCATTATCATCGAGTTGTGTACGGCCCAAGTCCATCCAGATCCTACAATTCCGACTGCGGAGAAGCCCATACTCGCGTTCAGAACCCCCAGTGTGCCATGCTCTCCAGATGCACCTCTACCTTTGACGAGAAGATAACAAGAAGCTACTAACCCGATTATGAAGGCTATCAAGGGAGGGGTAAAAACACTCATCATTGGCCACCCACCAGTCTTTGCAAAGCTTCCGAGAGCTCCTCTCCGTCCCCTCCCTGAGACTGATGCTTGTTTTTATTCCAAGCCACAGTTCCATCAGGCTCTAGTATGAAAGAAACGGGTGTCGCTGAAAGCCCCCACATGTCCATTATCGTCATAGACTGGTCATCGACTGTCTCTTATACACATCTCCG
>CAXHBZ010000133.1:0-3515 GCA_964015215.1 uncultured Candidatus Poseidoniales archaeon
TGTTGTAGCGTCTCGTGGGCTCGGAGATGTGTATAAGAGACAGACAATATCCTCAGCATCATCAGGACTCAATCCCCTGCTCCAGACCGACCTAATGGTGATTCATCCCCCCGTTGTCTTCGCCTTCTACTCTCTGTGCATAGCCACTGCCAGTATTGCCATGGCTGGGATAATCAGGGAAGATCCCCCGGAAATAATACACAAGTCTCAGATTTACTGGGCTCAGGCTGGATTCGTGGTTGGTACTATTGGAATCGGACTGGGTGGCTTGTGGGCATACACTGTACTTGATTGGGGGGGTTACTGGGCATGGGACCCCGTAGAAACTGGCTCACTCTTGCCTTGGCTGTGTCTGCTAATGGTAGTACACGCTAGGTCGTCCCCCGGGGGAAATGCGATACGAGCATCCCCAGCAGCTGCCCTGATGGCCGGAGCTCTGGCTTTCCATGCGACATTGGTAACCAGGGCCAATGGTGTGTGGGCATCCGTACATGCCTTTGTCGCCGATGGTGAGGGAGCAATGCCTCAGGATCCGTATCTGAGAGTGCTAGATGTAATCGAATTCGACGCTGTGGGCGCTGAGCTCATAGGGTATCTTCTCGCAATAGTAAGCCTGTGCGTTTTCTCTGTCGTTCACCTAGCAAGAACACAAAAAACCGACCTACAATCCCGGTTGTCCGAGTCTTTTCTCCAGAGAAGAAAAAACCTTGCATTACTACTCACATTAGTCTTCGTATCAGTTTCCGTTTGGATTGGCTCCACAGCAGTGATTTTCGTTGGGTTATCGATATTATACCTTGTAGTCAACGGCAGTCATGATGATCCGCCCCTTCATTGGGTATTCTCCGGGATCGCACTGATGTTATTTTCCAGTTGGACTTGGAATGCAGAATGGTATCAGTCAATACTAGGCATGATTCCATTTCTAATTCCTTGGCTGATTTGCGAAAGAGAGGACGACTGGTCTTACATAACGGGCATATTTACCGACGCATCCACAAGACTGAGGTCATCCAAGTCTGTACCTTGGTACGGAGGAGCGGGATTTGTGTTGCTAACATGGATGATACTGACCGTTGAGATAGACGGAACTAGTCTGCAGGCACATGAGTTCTATGGGGCTCCCTTCATCGCTCTTCTAGCTATTGGACTCGCCTCTTACTCATGGGGACGTAAGGTCAGTGCTAAAAATGGGGGATTGATGATACTAGTAGCGTTGGTAATCTCCTTCGTTGCCGCGTTCTCAGCTGAGTCTATTGGACTCCCGGGAGACTCAAGGCTTCCCATATCCTCCTCAGTATCAAGAGGAGCATTATCTGCTTTCATGCTGACGCTACTTTTTTTCTCGCTCCCCTTCAATGTCAGAAATTTACTCTCGACGATTAACGCTAATTGGAGAAAATTAATGTCAGGGGGCCTGGGAGGAAGAAATTCCGCTAGAGCGAGAATCCTGGCCAGCCATATTTCTCATGTGGGAATCATTCTTCTCCTGATAGGGCATGTCTTCACAACAACCCTCGTGGACAGGTCAGACCCTTCTCATCTTGTAACTCTAGAGAAGGACCAACCAGTAAGATATGGTAATTATGAGTATGTCCTAGTCGATACTATCGTGGTTTCTGAGGGAGATGAAGATTTTGATTTTCGAGTGGGTGATGGTTTTCTGGGAGTGGTTGTGGAGGTTAGACGAGATGGGGAGCTGGTGGATACATTGACGCCCGGAATCCTCAGGTTTGGGCCTGTTCCTAGATCCGAGGTAGATAGGCATGTGGGTTTATTTGGAGATACTATAATGATAATGGATGGTTTCCAAGTTCAGGACTTGATGCCGGCATTGTTCTTCAATCAGACCGACGACCTAGACAGGGTAAGGGTAACGATTCATGAACTTCAAGGAAGCCACTTGGTATGGCTGGGTTGGGTGTTAACAATTGCTGGAGGGATTTTCTCAGTGGGGGCATCCAGAAATGCCAATAATGGGGAGGAAGAGTGAATCATCACTGATTACCTGCACCGTTTGAATGAAAAAGGGGAAGCGAGTCGGCCGGACGCCAAGGAGGCGACAATACATGGACAACGGTGCAATAGTACACATTGACTACGACCTATTTGAGGTCGATTCAGACAGACTCATAGAGACCACAAGGGAAGATGTCGCCAAGGAGCATGATATCTTTGATGAGAACAGAGAATACACGCCCATGATAACGGTTGTAGGGGATGGCAGGCTCATTACTGGTTTCGAAACATCACTCTCCGAAGCAGAGGCGGGCAAGGATTACGAGATTGATATCGAGCCTTCTGATGCTTACGGGGAGAGAGATGCAAGCTTGGTGGAGACAATAGGCCAGAATGTTTTGATGAGGAGCGTTAGAGACCCAAACATGTTGGCCATAGGTGCTCCAGTAGAAATCGGAGGAAGGACCGGTGTCCTTCAATTTCTTAGTGCTGGTAGAGCTCGGATAGACTACAATCACCCTCTAGCTGGATCAACGTTGAGGTATAACTACAATATCGTCAAAGTAGTCGATGACAGGAAAGAGAAAGTTGAAACTCTACTGAAGATGAACACCGGCAGAGATGACTTCGAAATTAACTTTGAGAAGGATGATTTGACCGTCACACTCCCTGACACTATCGCCTATGACCAGAACTGGTCGTACGCTAAATTCAGTCTTGTTAGAACACTCAGGGACCACATTGGTGTAGGGACAATAGTCTTCCGTGAGGTTCACGAGCCGAGAGTGGTAGAGGAAGAGTGAGATCAGAAATTCCTCATTATCCTCGGTACCAAGGTCTGGGGCAAATGCCTCAATAACCTAGCCAATGCAGACCCAGGTCCATAGATGACCTGCCCTTTCCTTCTTCTCATACCCCTGTATCCGATTTTTGCTACCTTACTAGCCAAGGCACCTCCGCCCCTCTGAAAATAACTCTTCATCAGAGACTTCCCGTTGAAATCATCTATTCCTGAGGCAGCTGAGAAATTAGTCTTGGTTGCGCTTGGGCACAAACATGTAACATTGACTTTATGCGGTTTTAATTCAGCTCTCAGTGATGCTGAGAATGAATTAACATAGGCTTTGCTCGCCCCGTAGGACGCAAATCTCATTGTGGGGAACATGCCAGTCGTAGACCCAACATTCAGGATATTTCCGCTCCCATTCTTCATCATGATTCCCCCAAATACTACACACAGCTCTGTCAGAAGCCTTACGTTCAAATTAATCATCGATCTAAGCGTTCCATGGTCGTAATTTACACAATCAGAGTAGATTGCAAACCCCGCGTTGTTTACGAGAGTGTCGACAGTCCAACAATTATCTTGACACCAGCTCAAAAGCAACTCACAGGCGTTGTCTTCTGAGAGATCAATCTCCAGTGTTTCAAGACTCCCAGCATATCCAGAGCATTCCTGACTCAGTACTTGGAGCTCGTGATCAAGCAAGCTAACTGCTAGCACATCAGCCTGTCTCTTATACACATCTGACGCTGCCGACGACATAACGGGTGTA
>CAXHBZ010000134.1:0-3481 GCA_964015215.1 uncultured Candidatus Poseidoniales archaeon
AATTCGGTTTTGAATTCAGATATTGAAATTGCTTGGTCTACAGGCCATCCTAGTTTGGCACCCTCTACCCCTACAATCCTGCCTTCCCAGATTTCAGACTCAGTGTTTCTTGGTTTTACGTACAGCGTTACATTGGCATTGGTCGATGTCTTAGATATTGTAAGAATGGAACTGGCCTCTTCCCATCCTGTTAGATATAAGAAGTAAGAATTAGCTCTGTATGGATATTTAGTATCATTAGATCTTACAGATGGGACATTGTTGGGCAAAATAACCAAAGAATCTACGGGTAGTTGTTGAATGAACCGCTTTTGGCGGAGGTAGTACTCACTGTGTTTGAATACCGTATCTGCCATGTATGTCACCTATCGTACAACTACTTAGTAGTGGGGGATATTTACCTTGATTTAATTTCATTCCACTTGGGGATTTCCATATCGTCGTTTCTCCTTCTTGAGTAAATGACCGAACTGATAAAAAATAATGTCGAAAGTATGAGGACTATTATCGAGATCGGGATTGAATCTTCAGAATTGGCCCGAGAAAGCTCCACTGTTATGGATGAATATTCCTCATCGTCATCGATTACGTCTAGGGTTAAGAGAATGGTATCATTATTATCCTCTTCTGGCCATTGGAATGTTCTTTCACAACCCTCATATATTGTCTTGTAGTTAAGCTTCCACACACATCTGAGGCCTTCTGCATCATTTGACGTGTCTAAGGATTGGGTGGCATCTAAATCCCAGTCGGACAATTCGGACAGTTGCATCTTATCTCCATCGGAAAGTGATTGGCCAGAAATTGAAAGCTTAGCCAGGGGCGGTAGGTTGATTATGGAGAACTCCAAGTCACTTCTGGCTGTCAGTCCTTGGCCATCTACAACAAGCAGGGACAATTCATAACTTCCTGATATTGAGTCTTCCACAACGAAGAAGCTAGAACCCGATCCTTCGGAATAGTCAACCAGATAGTTTCCAGAAGCTTCTATTTTAATTAAGCTCCATATGTAATTCAGGTTCTCCTTGCCCCAGAATGGATCGTATGATTCCCCTGCATCAAATATCAAATTTCCATCTCCCTCTTGGATTTGTTCTGGACCTTCTAAAAATGCGACTGGATTGGAATTATCCACCATTGCCTGAGAACAGACATGTTGTATGACCTCATCACTATCTGTAGAGTGCAGTGAATACCAGACAGAATACCAGCCATCGTCCAAACTTGAGATATCCACACTCAAGGAGAATTGACCATTGAACTCAGAATAATAATACATGGATGTTGAGGTATTTTCTTTCATTGTGGTGTTGTCAGGAATGGTCATACAGAGTCCCGATGACGAAGCCTCATTAGCAATGTAAATCGAAGTGGGGACTGAATCTGGCGAGGGGTTGGATATCCAACCTGAGAGATCCACAGAACCGCTGTGGGTAGGTATCAATCCGTGTTGTTCTAGGTCATTATCGAGTATTGCACCCGGGTGAGGGGCGTCTCCGAGAAAAAGCGCAAGCAACCTGGTTGAGGAGTGTTCCGCTGTGTTTACTGTTACCGAGAGATAGCAAGTACAGTTGATTTCAGTAGAGTTTTCAAACGCTATAGAGTCAAAGATACCCGTAATTTCCCATGACCATCTGGTGAGGCCGTCATCTTGATTGGAAAATATCTCTTCTATGGGCAGTGGTGTTGGTTGGGTAATATCTATGATATCTCCAGAGTAGGATAGCTCGGAAATTTGCCACTCTGAAGAGTCTGGAGTGACACTGGCCACTATAAAACCTGATATCGTAGAATCGGTATTGATTATCACTCCATTTCCATCATCAAAACCTATGATAGCAGGATCTGAGTTATCGGTAAAAACGCGTTGATTTTCTTCTTGCAAAGGTACGTGTGGTTGGTTGGCATTGAAGAACAGCATAGACAAGACTGCCAATGCAATAACGCGCTTCATGTGTCTTGGTGTATTGGTGGTTGTTTTGAACTTCTGGTTATCGTGCTTATCTATCTGAAATACGCATTTTCCATGAGAGCTCTTCCAACCATAGTTGCAATGTGCGACTGTCAACGAATTCTTGACTAGCTTTCGCAGAGAGCACACATTCACATGCTGCAGCAGAAAGAGCGGTTGCATCCATGAAATTTAGCCCGTTCCCCAAGGCAGCCGCTAGAGCTGTCGCCGCCGCATCGTTCAGCCCAATTTGTTGTCTAGGGGCGTCTGCTCTACATGGGAAGAAAGCCTTGGTACCATCCGAGGAGTGAAGCGTGACACCGTTTACACCACCGAGGACTACGAGAGCACCCCATCCATAGGTCTCAATTAACTGGGATGCCGCGTCATCCAACGATTCCGTCATTAGTCTCTTGTTCTGCAACTCAAGCCCCCTTATGCCGAAGATTACCACGTCGGCACCTGAACTTCTGGACAATCCAGTAAGCTTGGGATCAACTATGCACGGAATGCCTAGTTTTTTGGCTGACGAGATGAGTTTCTCAGAGCCCATATCAGAGATCACACCTTTGTTGTAATCTGATATCACCAACGCCTTGCTGGAAGCTAATGAGCTCAATGCCATATCAGTTAGCTTATCACTTATTGAGGGGTCTAAGTCATCAATGGGACCTCTGTCCGCTTGAAGGAGTACTTGGCTCTGATCAAGCAGATTCTCCCTGCTCCCATAAAATCTAATCTTTGTCAGGGTTTTCCTATTAGAGACTGGAATAATTCCCCCGGTTTCTATGCCCTCTCCTGAAAGGGTCTCAATAATCGTTGCTCCTTCTTCGTCATCCCCTACTGAACTGTAAAAATCTACGTTGAGTCCTAACGAGAATAAGCCCCTGGCAATATGCGCAGCAGCCCCAGGTGACTCCTCTGAATTTGTCACTCTCAAGACAGGAACAGGGGCCGTGGAGTTCAGATTATTCGAGTAACCGTGATGATATCTGTCTAGCATCACATCGCCGATTAAGGTTACCCTTGTTCCCTCGACCTCCTGTAATAATCTTATCAGAGATTGTAGTGAGTCTGCCTCACTGTATTCTGCCACGTTTACCGGAGAGAGAGGAGGGAAATGATATTTCTGGACCGAGGAGATGAAATTGTAGTGCCTTTAGGCATGGTTGTGGAGAGCGATACTGGGACTTGGTATTTTGATGACAAGGCGGCAGAAAGGCTCTGGCATAAATCTGCATTAGGCATACCAGTAGAAGGAGGGGGAATTAACCTTACATCGGTAGAGTTTCTATTCTGCATTAACCATAGAAACATAAGTTCGCCAAATATTAATTTTCTAATTCAGGCTATCAGAAATGATTCGGCCTTGATAGCCGAATATGCGGCTTTAGAGGCCCTGAGGACCCCAGGAAATAAAGTCGTACTAAAGAAGAATCTAGATTCCTTAAGCATAAACTACTGTGAAAAATCATGGGGATTGAGGTGGGAGTCAGACAAGCATCCGACGAAGGACCCCCCGGTGTCCGA
>CAXHBZ010000135.1:0-3392 GCA_964015215.1 uncultured Candidatus Poseidoniales archaeon
AGATGTTGTAGCGTCTCGTGGGCTCGGAGATGTGTATAAGAGACAGGAGCTATCCGAGACAGTTTGGACGAGGCTGGATAGGAAGGCTGGAGCGGTCGTCGAACTGACAATAAGACAACTCAGGCACAAAATATCAACATGGGTCGTTCTCTCTCTTGGGGCAATACTCATGATAATGCTTCTGGCATTCTATGTTGACGCAGTCAGAGAGGGATTTGAGCCAGTAGACAATGATGGAGACAGCGTCGATGCAGATCGCGATGGTTACCCCCTTGGGCAGGAGAGAAAATATGGGACCAGTGATTGGGATGGAGAACAGTTCCCGGGCTCAGGTACCTACGTTTATGAGGGAGAAATCGATTGGAATGACGAGAATAGAGAGATTTCAGGAAATAAGACATGGGAAGGAATGTCATTTCTAGACTCTAAATGGATAGATTTTGACTACAAGGGAGGCCAATGGGACTATATCATCGATTGGGAAGATGTGACAGATTGCCAGGATACGAGAGGGGAGGTGTTCATTGATTGGATTCCCGATTATTCCACGGCATGCCAATTGGAAAATGGTACATACGTAACGAATGGCAAATTTACAGCCGAAGGTAATCTAAGCGTCCCGATAAACTACTATCTTTCATGGGGCTACATAACTGGGATATTTGATGTCCCAAAGGATCCTAAAGAAATGTACATCGACGAGGATGACATTGATTGGGACGGTTCTGGTGGAAGCCAAGGCTTGGATAACGACGGCGACTGTCTGAGAATTGACTGGCTCACACAAGTCGATGTAAATGGAGACCTGATGTGGTGGCAAGAGCCGCACGACCCAGATTCAAATCGAAATGGAATCCCCTGTGATGTGGTGTGGATAATCGATCCGGAAACGGGGGAAGTAATCTCGATAACCGCCGACTCCTCAGTCGATGAAGACCCTGTAGACGAGAATTACGTTGGGGAAGCAGGGCATAGGACTTTCGTCATAGCTACAGGAAAGATAGCATTCGTGCTTCTTCTTGGACTATTCCTTCCTCTATTTCTCTCGCTGGGTTTAGTCAGGGATGAGACAGAGAGAGGGACTCTGCATTACCTTCTTTCAAAACCAATCCATAGGGGCGAATTCATCCTTTATCGGGTCATGGGATATCTGGTAGTTGTTTCGATATTTATTTTGACTTTATCTCTGGCAATGGCTTCAATAACCTCTGTCATAGGACCGGGAGACAGTCTGGTCAGATTTGGTGACTTCCCAGTCTGGCTTGGAATTGCTTTCACTACCATTCTTGTTTTGGCAGCCTATGGCTCTCTGTTCAACACAATTGGACTACTCCTTCCTAAGTACGGTGTTTACCTCTGTATAATCATCGGAGTTTGGGAGTTTGCAATGGGATTCACGACGCTAATATCGCCAACTTCTTCTGTAGCATCGTTATCAGTTTCACACTGGGGTCTGCAGCTAATCGACTCTGTCGTATTGGCATCTTGGCCAGACACTATTCAATTTTCTCAGATGTCTTACGCGTTTGGCTTGGATACAGGACTTGAGTGGATTTGGTCACCACCAGTACACACCTTGAACACGAACAACCCATACTTGGGAATTGTGAGTTCAGTGGTCGTGTTGGTGACTATTTCTGCCGCCATGATTGGATTTGGCAGCGCCATCTTCAGCAAGAGGGAGATAATGTGATCACATGAGTCAAGAGGACCTGCATTTCAAAGGAGATTTCTCATCTCTGTGGAGGTTGGATGTTATGCCTCCAATCCGCAGACTTTCGTGGTGGTGGTGGTGGGCGCTGATCCTTATCCCAGATCAAGAAAATCCAGGTAGATCCAAGCAATTAATGGTTCTCTGGTCAACAAAAGAAACACCTGCGATTAGGGTCAGTGGGCATTGGTGGAAGCCTGAGGGACGAATGTTTGTCGACGACCATGGAGGGCATGTAATACCTGGTATGGTCTGTGCATGGTGGTTCGACGGTGAGAGAATGTTCGAACCTCTGGTGAAGAGGGAATGCAGGATGGCAAGCATATCTGACACTCATCCATTGTGGCCGGGCGAAGGAAAAGGCGAAGGAGCGGGCGCAGTAATCCCCCTGACCGAAGAGGACATGTCCATTGGAATGGCCCCAGGAAACAAATCATTCTGGATTAATCTCTCGAGTGACGATGAGGCCATATCAGAAGGAGCTCCCTCCAAATTTGAAGCTGAGCTGACCCCTTGGTGGGGTCCTCCCAGTGAATTAACCTACAGAAATAATGTGTATTTCCTCGGAATGGGATACGATATACTTAGGCTTCAAGCCACGAAGTGCAAGCTTGTAGTAGACGGGGAGGCCATGGAAGGAACTGGATATTTTCAGAAGGTCTCGGTCCAAGCTCCATCATTTCCGTGGTTTTGGGGTATGCTACATTTCGATGACGGCTCATATCTGGATTGGTTCATGCCCCACGCAACTCCGATGTGGTCAGCCCGAGATGATGAGCCATGGAGGTTGAGGGACTTCTTCAGATCCCCAAATATAGGAACTGGAGTATTCCATGACCGCAAAACAGGAAAGACACAAAATTTCGATAACTGCACTGTCGAGCTCTCTAAGCAAAAAGCTCCTGAAGCATTAAAGGATAACAACGGAAATCCTTTGCCAGAATTCCTTGTGAGGGTCTGGAATGAGGAATCAGCCGCCGAAATAAAGGTCAGAGCTGTCAGCAGGGCAAGATGGATTTTCGATCAGCCCACCAGGGCATCTTGGGTTAGTCACTTAACGTACAATGAGTATCCGTTGGAGGTCATTTCGATAAATTATGAAGATTCTGATGGTTCTAGAAATGAGAGTGATTACGAGTGGATTCACGGCAACGCCGAACATGCATGGGGAGTTCTACACTAGGTGATAAAATGGAAGAATTGATCAATAGTTACAAATCACAGATTGATATTAATGAGGTAAAAGATAGGTTTCCCGAGATGACAGAATCAGAAACTCCGATCTGGTATGGAGGTCCTGTGTTGATGTCTATGGCCGGAAAATATGCTCTTTCCTTGTTGGTGTTATTGGTGCATGTAATCTTCTTTTGGGCGGCAAAATTTGAGGATGTAGAAGGGCAAGGCAACCTGAATGTGTTAGTGGGCCTAGCCAAGGTAATTCTCGACGTCTCAGGTGTTCTTGGATTTGTCATTGTAATGATGTTGATTGCGAAAATAAATCACTATTTGAACACCTCCACATCAGGGGGCTGGACTACTACTTGGCTTATCGTTAATGGATTAATTCCCTTTACGATTGTCATCTTGGACTGGGGTGGAAAAATCATTGGTAATTTTACCGATGGCATCCCAGACCTGTCTCTTATACACATCTGACGCTGCCGACGACATAACGGGTGTA
>CAXHBZ010000136.1:0-3385 GCA_964015215.1 uncultured Candidatus Poseidoniales archaeon
CACCCGTTATGTCGTCGGCAGCGTCAGATGTGTATAAGAGACAGCCCTGGGAGTGGATGTGGCATTCCAGACCCCCTCATTTTCCCCGACAGATTTTTCCGGGGGAATCATGTTCCTGCATAGGCCAGGTGAGACATGTGAGGAAGAGCTGTCTTACAGGTACTGCCTAGGCTCAGGTAGTACAATGTCCAGTACATACCCGATAAAACTGCAATCAAGCACTGTACCGTCAGAAATGCAGATTTCCAATGTCTTGGCTGAGTTGATCCAGTACTCAGGAGTAGACGCCTCAACGATTGATCTTTCACAGATGAATGACGAGGATCTGGCCACGGTGATGAGCTTCCTAACGACTGAATTTGAAGTTGACATGGGCTTCATCCAAGACTTCCTCCCGTCCAACTTTCCACCTTCAGAAATAAGTATTACAATCCACCTTCCTGAATGGTTGCAATCCACAGGGCCAAGTCCGGAAACTTTGGTATTTTCCTCAACAAATGATGAAATCACAGCACAAGACATAGAACTCTCAGGGTCTAGGCCATTTGACTGGAGGCACTCAATCTGCAGGACGTCTGACCCGTGTGAGGAGGAAAGTATCGACTTAGTCTGCGCTCCAACTCAAAAAACATGCATCTCTTTCTTGGTAAACATAGATATTTCCAGAGTTTCTATTCATGAGCTCAGTGGTTCAGTGTCGATTGAATTCACCTCTGACATCATTCTTGAGATTTACAGATTGGGGGTAGATTTGGAGATCGATGGAGTTCAAATGTCACCAATTCCGTCAGACGCCATTAGAAGGATTCTCGTGGTGGGCGACCGTACTGAGGGTGGACTGTTAGCGGGATCTGAAATCGAATCAACAATTGATTTTGGCGTTGGTGACCCGATAGACTTCGAAGTTTCAAACTCTGGCCTCGGAAAACTATCCGACCAGCTAACAAACTCATATTCAGAAATGATGAATGAATTCGGAGAATTCTACTTGGATCAGAACGATCTAGGGCTTGAAGGCCTGTCACTCAAAGCAGACTTGTCTTCAATGCCTTTTCAAGCTGATTTCGGGGGAGTATCGATCGGTCAGGGACCAATCATTAGTGATGAAGATCCAATCAGACTATCCACGAAGGTGAACAATGCGGAACTCACTTTCTCCCTGAGGCAAGATGAGATTGTCGTTGGAGTCAGTCCACGAGCGCTAGCCTCTGTTCCCTCCATGGTTATATCTTCATTGTTTCCCACGCCAATTTTTACCGACTCCGGACTATTGGTAGATAGCTCAGACATCAAACAAAGAGTGACCCCGCTGATGGAGCATACAAACTTCGGTACGATAAAATCATCAGCACATATTGAAATTATTATGCCCGAATCCATAAGGTTAACCTCATTTGAGAGTAGGAAGGGACTTGGAGAAATATCGAACTCTGGGGGCAGACAGGTTCTCTCTTATACCATGCCGACCTGCCTCTCAGCATCATCATGGGACGAGTGCAGCAACAGTAAAAATTCAGACACAATCTCCTATTCAGTGGAGTTCTCTTGGAAATTCTTAATCGGAGAGCTAGCTCCTTACGCCCTATTCCTGATTATCTTGTTGTCACTAATGATAAGCAGGGTCAGGAGGAAGAGAAGGGAGAGGAAGGCAGATCTAATCAGGAAATCAAAGGATATTGATAACGCCATGATAGAGAGACTGATGGAAAATGAATTCGGTAAGATTTCTGAAAACACGGCTCTAGTGGATGAGGTGGTACACGAGGAACAGGTAGGAATTGATTATTACCGAGAGTGACCTACCTGTCAAAGTACTCTCGGATTTTCCTAGCCATTGAAGTCCCTATGCCATCAACCGCTTTCAACTCATCAACACTCGCATGTCCAATCCCCCTGCTTCCTCCAAAATGTCTGAGTAGAGACTGTATTTTCTTGGCCCCTAAGCCATCAATCTCCTCTAGCGGATCCCTGATTGAGCCTTTGCGCCTTCGCTTACTATGGAACTGATTAACGAATCTATGAGCTTCATCTCTCGAGTGAATTAGAACTCTTCCCCTCCTGTCCAAAATTATGGGCTCCTTATCCTCGATGAACAGAGTCTCTTCTCTCTTTGCCAGAGCAGCCAACACGAACTTCCCATTTAGATTGTTTTTCTCGAGCGACCTCCTTATTGTGGAGAGATGAGTCTCCCCTCCATCTAAGAGAAGCATGTCTGGCCACTCTTCCTGCCTCTTAGCCCATCTCATTACGGACTCCTCCATCATCCTCAGATCATCTTCCCAATCTCCTCTAATTCTGTAGGTCCTGTATTCCTTTTTTGATGGCCTTCCATTCCTGAAAACCACTGATGCACCAACTCTCTCCGAGCCCATAAGCTGTGCCATGTCAAAACACACAACATGATTCATAGACTCCATCTCCAATAAATCGGCACAATCGTTAGCCGCGCGTTGCTCTAGACTACCAGAGCTGTTCTTCTGAGCTCGGACAACTAGAATCTCGGCATTTCTGTCAGCCATCATCCTGAGTTTGGAGAGATCCCCCCTCTTCGGAACCCGAGCCTCAAATGCTCCATCTCGTCTATTTCTCAGCCATATTCGTGTAGACTCTCCTATTTGAGTGGGAAGAAGAAGAATCTTGGGGGGCCTCCTATGAGCGTAATGTTCTGATAGAACTAGTGAAACAGACTCGGAAACATCTCCTCGGTGAATAAGAGGGTATTCTGTCTTGCCTTGTACGACCCCATCCTTTGCATGTAGAATTACTACTACTCCAGAGTCTCCGAGAGAGGAGAACCCAATCGCATCACAATCTTGGTAGAATCTGCTATGTATTATCTGATGAGAAAGACTACTCTGGACCGACGCAATCATATCTCTGAAATATGCAGCCCTCTCATAGTTTAGATTCTCCGATGCCCTGTCCATTTCTTTTTGCAGGGAGCGTGTAAGAACCGTCGCGTTGCCGTCCAATACCCCCGTAACTGCCCTTACTATATTCGGGTAACCCTCCGGGTCATAACAGGGCCCCTTGCAGAGGTTGATGTGCATCGCAAGACAGCCATCCTCGCCCTTGCAGTCTTTGTCCCTTATTCCGAATTGTTCCCTCAGTAACTGTATGATCCTCTTGGCAGCCCCGGCGTTAGTGAATGGCCCCCAAGACCTTGAGCCTTCTGGGGGATGACGAGTATACATTATCCTCGGGAACTCCTCCTTCGTCAGAGAAATGTAGGGGTAGGACTTGTCATCCTTTAACCTGGAGTTGAATTTAGGCTTGTGCTCCTTGATCAGATACCTCTCCAGAGTCAAGGCTTCTGAGGGGCTTTTCGTCACAATGAAGTCTGTCTCTTATACACATCTCCGAGCCCACGAGACGCTACAACATC
>CAXHBZ010000137.1:0-3343 GCA_964015215.1 uncultured Candidatus Poseidoniales archaeon
TGTTGTAGCGTCTCGTGGGCTCGGAGATGTGTATAAGAGACAGAATATATACTATCGTCGATGGGAGGATTGTTCACAAGAGGGAGATAGGTGGTTCACTGCGTGGGATTTCAGTCGCTCAACCTGGCTCAGTGGGAAGAGTGCTTAGGTTCGGATAGGTAATGATTCAACCAGTTCTCGGCCTCGGCTCCGTTGTGGGGCATGTCTCAACTGTGGACTAGGGTTTAGGACTCGTCCCCCTCGATCTCTACTTCCTCCTCGTGATACGTCGGAGACTCGTGTCCGGGGATATGCAATTCTTGAATTGGATTTAGGTCAGATGTTCGGTGGATTGTGACACCTAGCGCTGAGAAGGCGTACAAGTAATCTCCCATAAATATAGATCGACGAATGTCGGTTGAGTATGAATACCACCAGTAAGTGTCAGAATCGTCATTGTTATAGAAAGACGAGTGGTCAATTATTCCATGCTCGGAGAGACTCATGTTAACAATATCAACATTCAGCACATTTAGCATTGAGACGTATTCGTAACTACCATACTCATCATTCTGGTTGTACGTGTACCTGTAAGTAGATAGGGGCACAGCCAGGAGATTTTCGGGTGCCCAGTAGTTAAACGCCTTGTGTTCGAACGTTGCTTCCGACCATGACCATGACCAACCACATATTCTGACATCCTCACAGCTTTCATCCGGATGAACCGGTGAAATTGGCAGTGTATCGGCTAATGTTGGATCAGAAGGATCGCTGATGTCAAACAACGATATCTGCGTCGAAGACCAATCCAAGCCTAAACCGTCCGCCCCCGGTCCTATCCCAATCGTGAGTAAAGTATTCTCATTAACCGGATGGATGTAAGTGGATACTCCCGGGACTTCCAACTCCCCGAGGATAGTTGGATCGGTGGGGATTGAAAGATCGATCACCCAGAGTGGATCTATGTTCTGGAATGTTACCAGATATCCCCTGTCGCCGACAAACCTAGCACTCCAGATCCTTTCGCCTATCGCAATGTCACCGATGAATCCTATCTGCTCCAGATTTCCCTCTTCGTCGGGTTGCAAGATAGAAACTTGGTTTTTTGGCCCCAACCAGACAGGTTCTCCATCCTCATCTACCTCATCAACTAACCACCATCTTGCCCAAGCATCAGAGGTTGAAGCGATTCTAATGGATCCCTCGAATTCCGAAATTGAGAATTGGTCCTGTACAGTTCCATCCACTCTGCCCGAGCCAATGTATTGGGTGGAGCCTGCCTCACTTATGTCAAACGAGTGTATGTTGGTAGCGTCATCCCAGTCAGTGTTCCTCCAGAACCACCACCAGTCGTTGGCTGGCTCTGCAAGTACGAGCATGTTTTGGGACGAGTATACGTGGGCCCATGAGGAGGTTATGTGATCTACCTCCATTTCAACGTCGTCGCCAAACAAATCCAGGGTCATGATACTTGTGAACCCTCTTCCAGCACTCCCCTCGCTTGCAGAGAATTCTGAGCATTCCTGAGAGCTGACTGGGTAAACGAACATTCCAGATTCCATCGACTCATACATCTTTGGTGCGAAGTCTTCCAGTGTGAGCGATGAGATTATTTGGTTGTTGTACTCGATAGTCTCTACTATACTCCGGTTCCAAATCTCCATTTTCGTTACTCCATCCTCAGACCAATAGTTTTCTGGGAGTTGTACCCAGTTCCTAACACCATTGAGATTAGACCAAAGATGAGTGACTGACCTAACCGTTCCGTCGACTAATCTGGATGTGTGATAGTTCCCTTCTATGTACAATTCCCTATTCACAGCTGGCGAGGTCTTGTCGGTAATGTCCACAACTGTATATTTCACCAAACTATTCACCTGACTCTCAACAACTAAATCAGTTAGAGGGTGACTCATAGGAAGGTTCCAAGTGTAAATCATCGAGGCGATTACCAGCCTGTCTCCCTCCAGCATCATCTGCAATGGATTGCCCTCGAGTGAGATGTTGGATTGGAGTGTCACCTCGCCGAACTCTGGGACGCCCATGATGACCAGATTATCCCCGTTCAGCATGTATATGTTGTACCCATCAGTCTTTAGAAAGTCCGCTTCGTCAACCCCGACCTCCTGGTTATTTGTTCCGGAGAAGTCCCCCTCGCGGTTTTTTTCACCAGAATCTACGGAACCGCTTGTGGGGGCATCAGTGGATTCGGGGACCGCTCCATCGGCGAAAGCCACGTCATCTGTGAAGCGCCATACAGGGCCGTTGGACCAGTGCCAATATGCTTGTTGGTCAAGACTCACCAGCATTTCATCGTAAGCAGCATTTCTTAGATCATTGAGAAGATCAGCGCACTTACCGTAGTTCTGCAACCCAGGATCTCCCCTGTATCTTTGTGATAAAAGGAGCATTGGGTACTCTCCGTCTATGTACTCATATGTTTCATCGATAGCATCATCGACAACGTCATTGATACCGGCCAAGCACCCCGAACTTAGCATCATCGTGAGGACTATGATGACTGTGTAATTCTCAGCTCCCATGTTAACCCCACCATGATACCACATATCAAGAGAATGGTACATTGGTTGGACATTTAGACGGAGCTAATCATTTTCGAGAGTGTGATGGAACACCTCTTTTGAGGCTGAGAATTTTGGCTCCTCAAGAACTAGAGGGGGCATTTCCTCGTAATCTGAAGAAACAAGTTGATACTCAATATCCTCCTTGTCCTGCGCTGACCCCTCAGCTTGAGTGAATGTGTATTTGGCGAAGTCTTTGCACCAATCATCCTCTACGTTGAGGCAATCCACAGTATGGATATTGCCTCCCCACTCCTTCGCATCCTTGGCCAACTCATATCCTAGTTCGTCGGTGGTCTCTAGACAATCTACCACAAAGCTCGGAGAGTAGACCACTATGTTTTTGTCACCATCAGAAATTAATTGTTCCACTGTGTCCTCAGTGTAGGGGGTAATCCACTCCTCGGACCCGAATTTGCTTTGAAATGTCATCATTGCTTTTTCGGGTTTTATGTGTTGGAGCCTGTCGACGATTAGCCTAAATGTCTCATAGCAATGGCGGTAATAGTCATCTCCCTTCTCGACCACTCGTCGCTTTTGCATCCCGTGGAAAGTCAAGAGCAGTCTGTCGGCTTGAATGCCATCTGACTTCATCTCTTCCAACTTCGTGTCGATTATCTTGACAGAGTTATCGACGAAAGCTTGTGTGCGGTGAAAGTTTGTGATTACTTCAAAGGTGGGTATCTTGACCCTTTTGGAGAGCTCCTTGGCGAGCGCGTCTATCCCCGATGCAACTGCTGTCTCTTATACACATCTGACGCTGCCGACGACATAACGGGTGT
>CAXHBZ010000138.1:0-3342 GCA_964015215.1 uncultured Candidatus Poseidoniales archaeon
GATGTTGTAGCGTCTCGTGGGCTCGGAGATGTGTATAAGAGACAGGTCTGATACTTTCTGGATGCTTCAAGGGCCTGAGGAGAGAAAGAATCCTTGGATTGGCCGAGCTTGAATCTTTAAACACGTAGGAGTCTATATCTCTAGAATCACTTTTCTTGGCCAGCATTTTAGCCAAGTCATCGGACCCATAGAACGCTACGTTTACTACCGTCATGGGTATCACCGAGAACAATCATCGACGCATAGCATCTCGAGCCAATTTAGCAGTCTCCCATTGGGCACGCTCTTCATCGGTAGAAGGTACAAACTGTGGGACTTGGACTGGATTCATATTATCATCAATAGCAACCATGAAAAAATAACCAGAACATATCACCTCAGGATCCCAATCCGACCTTGTCATTCTGCATGATTTAACCAATATTCCTACTGTTCTCGGGGATGTCCAAACTACCTTTCCAATCGTTCTGATAATATCGCCCTGATATGCCGGTCTTTCGAATTTCAGTGCATCCACAGATACCGTCACAAACTCTTCGTGGGCAAACTTGCTGGCAGCCAGTCCTGCAGCCCTGTCCATTATCGACATAAGATGGCCTCCGAATAGCGTATTCAGGGCATTTGTGTCCCCCGGAAAGATCTCATCTAAGAGTACAACAGGCTCAGTTGATCGCGGCTCTCCCATGATTCTCGAACCATCGCCGGGGACCGCCCCCCTTCAATCCTACATATAAAATCGTAAAAAATATACAATTCTACCGCTTAATTGAATCGAAGAAACTCTTCGGACAGCCATGGCAGGAGGTACCTTGGCATGGAGAGAGGTAGTTCTTCGGGATCCAGATGGGGGAGATTTAGTATTCTGGCCCCACCTTCCATGTGTTATTATGCCGAGTAAATTAAGATCAAGAACAAAATGGGACGGATTAGCCCTCATGATGTCTACAAACGACTTCCTGTACATGATGGAGGACTACGAAAAAGAGAAACAGAGTCCAGGGGCAAATGTCGAGGCTGCAATATCCTCTGGAACATTAATATCAAGACTACTGAGGAACCTGAGAGAATTGAATATAGACGGCCCCCACATTCCCGATCCCGAGACCGTCAGATTGGTGTCCCATGCCGAGAATGCGAGAGGTGGGCTCCCAATTTTCTTAATTGAGCCGGAAATTGATGATGAGTTCTGGTTTGAATGGCTTTCCAAATGCGCGGAAATGGAAGTTAGAATAGGATCACTATTATCCAAAATAACCACAACGAAAAGGTGGAATAAATATGCTCGGGATGCGATTCCCATGATCGATAAAGACATTGATATCGACTCTGAGTTAGGCGCGGCTTCCGCAACCTGTTACGCTTGGGAACAAGAAACAAACAAAGACATTGGAATAGATCTAATTTCGGAAAGAGATAGGAGGTTTGCGTCGAGGATAAGGGGGGCCTTAGCTGATCTCAGGAGCAGTAGCATTGATGATGATGGAACCTCACAGCCTACTCTGATGGTACCCGTGCATCAAGCCACTCTCCCCTCTTTAATCAGGGCTATCTCTAGCTGGCCCGAACCGGAAATAGTTAGGAGGATGGAAAAATGAACGTGACACCAAAATTCATCACCGAGACACAGAATTTCAGGTTTATCCCATCTGTTCCCATTAACCATGATGATGCGATCGCTCTTGCTTCCGGAACGAGAGCGGGGGATTATGTTGTTGTCTCACATGAACAACCAAGAGCCACATATGTAATCGAACCCGGTGGCTCTGTCCTAGTACATGGACTCTCAAGGGGAGAGGTGGCGGAGTTGGCTGTTCAAGAGCTACTCCTAACCATGGGCCTCCCGCTTGAGGGCTTGTCTATGGAGTCTGGTCAGCTGATTGTCAGCTTCTCGCTCGGGAAAGCAGTAAACTTGGAAGTCTCTGCGAGGAGGTTTGCAGACATAGAATTCGACTCCCGAATAGAAGCTCTTAGAATCAACGCA
Organism: uncultured Candidatus Poseidoniales archaeon; assembly: GCA_964015215.1. GTDB lineage: Archaea > Thermoplasmatota > Poseidoniia > Poseidoniales > Thalassarchaeaceae > MGIIb-O5. Next base: position 1,982 of record CAXHBZ010000138.1, read on the forward strand.
TCTCTACACAATGCTACTATCATTCTCTTCGATAATGGAAAAGGAGTGGTCCTTGATCAATCCTCCAGAAAGGTATCCGAGATGGCGGTAAGGCATTGGGCCGAGAAGCTGGAAAGTGAAGATGCTTTGATGTGAGATGATGCTGATTAATGGGAGATGGGAAGGGCCCATAGTTGACCAGCACATGCATTTAGACAGGAACAATAGATTCTTGTCTGCAGTCGAGGAGTTTTCAAGACTTGGCGGAACAGGGATATTTCTTGTCCACAAGCCATCATTCTCCAAATCATTACCAAGAGACCTAGACGGATACAGGGAAGCTTACGACGAGACGATCAAAATGGCAGAAATTGTCAGAAAAAAAACCGAATTGGAGGTAAATGTCGTCTTGGGCCCTCACCCAGTAGTATGGGATATCCAGGCTGATGAAATTGGAATTAAGGCATCTTCTGAGTTACACATATCGGCTGTCGGACTGGCCTTGGAAATGATCGAGAGAGGGGAGGCGATTTGCCTTGGAGAGGTCGGTAGGCCTCACTACGAGGTCTCAGAGGAGAGATGGGACGAGGCAAATGAACTCCTTCTGGAAATCATGAGGATGGCCGCGTCATCAAATTCCCCGATACAATTGCACGTTGAAGAAAACGGCAGTAGGACCTGTAGGGAGATTTCTTCTCTTTGCGATAAGTCAGGACTTCCTAAGAGTAGAGCTGTCAGACACTTCGCTCCTTCGGACATAAGTCATCATAGAACCTCAGGATTACCTGTCACCGTGAGTATGGGTAAAGGAAGCATTGAGGGAATCTGCTCCACAATTAGTAAAAATTCTGCCAAATGGGGGATGGAGACAGATTTTCTGGATGATCCCAAAAGGCCAGGAGCTGTTTTAGGTCCAAAGACAATACCAAAGAGGACACAACAACTCTGTCAGGCCTTGACTTCCAAGGGATGGGATGATGGAGAAATCGAGAACTGCATGCTCGATGTACATGAAAGGTGGATATCATCCACATATTTCTAACCAAACTTAGTTTTGGGTGTAAAAGTCATCACTGCCCCGGTGAGAAAAAGGACCAATGAGACAGCGAAAAAGGCGAAACCGGAAAGCCCCAGATCAAATCCCAACTCATCGAACCCCATTTTCCATACTGGACTGTTTACCGGCATGAACAAAATCATCAGTAAAATGCCGATACGTTGCCTTAGGAGCACATGCATCCGAGCACCTACTCTCTTTTCAAGTACTGAGTTCGGATATCTCCGGAACCGAATCGGTTTAGAGATACCATACGCTCGCCCAGCCCGAGCGCCTGTAGTGAAGGGGTTATCACAAGAGGTTTCCAACCTCTTGTCCCGGGTTC
>CAXHBZ010000139.1:0-3325 GCA_964015215.1 uncultured Candidatus Poseidoniales archaeon
TTCAGCATCTGTCTCCTCAAGAAAGAACGAGTAACCAGGTTGTCTGATTAGGGCTGAGGGGTCTGCGACCTTCCCATAATATGACAGGTGATCGTGGTATGTTGGATCGTTGAAAGCGGGGTGGTTGAATGAGTCAATTGGGGACTGTGGGCCCTGAGACGCATCGGACTGTGGCCACTCCGCTTGCCCGCCTTGCTGATTCACATCACTAGCGGAGGACTCTGTTGAAGAGGAAGTTCGCTTCTCTTTTTGCTTTTCGTCATATGTCTCAAAATCCTGGAATGAGTACATCTGGGTGCTGAATAACATAATCCCGACCATAAATAGTGAGATGATTGCTTTACGACTACTGTTACCTGAAACCAAACTTGCCTTCTCTCCTAACACGTTACCACCCAGTATTTCACCCAGATGTTGTATGACTTATGAACGGTGCCCTAGTTTAGAAAAAATAGTATCAATGGCGCCTCGAAGTATCAATCGTGGCAACCTTGGTTTGAAATCTGTCGTTGTGGTCGGAGGGACATGGCGAAGATGCGGTGGATGCTGACCTCGAAGATACACAGGGCTACTGTAACTGGTGCTGACCTTGACTATGTTGGTTCCATCACAATAGACAGGGACCTAATGGATGCGGCCGGACTGGTTGAGTGGGAGGGAGTACACGTGCTTGACATAACGAACGGAAATCGTCTGGAGACGTATGTAATTGAGGGACCCAGGGGGTCAGGGGAGATATGCATCAATGGGGCAGCTGCCCACTTGGTGAATCCCGGAGACCTGGTAATCATACTTGCTTACTCAGGAGTTGAGGAGCTTGGAATTCTAGACGGGGGCCATCTTCCAAAGGTGGTTCACGTGGATGAAAATAATCGGCAAGTTCACGACCTATGATACTGGGATCCCTTGTTGATCTCAGATGCTCTGTAAAGTTGTTCGAGGAGGATTGCTGTCGCCATTTCATGAGTCAGGGTCATTCTTGAAATTGAAATCTTCTTGCATCCAGATTTGATTTTGTCACTGAACCCATCAGCTGGACCAATCGCAAAAATCAGATTCCTATGTGAGAGGGTAACCTCGGAAATCATCTCAGCGAGCTCCATGCTGGTCAACATGGCACCCGAGTCGTCAAGTAGGATCAGTTCGGCCCCGCTTGATTCTATTCTCCTCTCATAATCTGAGGCGCTTGTCTTATCCTTATGGACCACCATTTCTATGCCGGCCGATAAATTTCTACTCGCGTAGTCATCTATTAGCAGTCTTGTAGCCTGCCCTTTTGGACGTCCATGTATGTGTACAAACACTCTGCCCATGGCCATGTCGGCACTGAGGAAGGCTTTTGTCCTTCGCAACGATGAATAGAGGGTGCCCTTTGGTTGGGCTGAGAACCATGGGATGGTGGCCCTTCGGAAAACGACGTCGGGATGAGATCAGGGATTCTCCACACATCAAGGGGGCGCGTATGTGGCTTCAAGATCTAAGGGAGATTTGTGAGAGGAACTACGAGAATCCCTCGGCAGGCCAGTCCTTGGTTCGTGAGATTCAAGTTGAGTGGTCTGACGCTAACAGAAGGGGAGATCTGGATGACTCACTCAGAGAAGGCCTTGACAGGAGAGCCTTCAGATTACTGAGATCTGATGCAGAGGAGTGGCTCAGATGGCTAGATAATGAGGATTTTTGGAAACCGGGATGGAAAGGTGGATTTGATAACGAGTGATTGTGATGTGGTTCTGGATTCTGACATTTGCCAGCGTGGGTATCGCTTGTATGTGGTATAGTAGACATCAACCATTTCCTGAGATAAGTGGTCGTTTTTCTGCTCTGTTACTAACAATATCATTGCTTTTGTGGCTATCAAGCACCGCACCCAGAGACACCTCTGAAGATATTCCAGCAATCCTTGCCGCGTCGATTGGTGGACTTGGTGTGGTATTCGGTGTAAGACACATGACGATCACCCATCACGACGTGGTTGTCGCGCCATTCGGAGGAGTGTTGCTATGCATAGGATCCATTAGTTTACTTTCAGACAGGTGGGGAGAATATGATCAAAGCGAGCAGTTGATTTCCTTCGCCTTGGCTTCAATTCTGGTAATGCTGGAGATCTACCTCTGCTTCAGAGGACTGGTGATCGGAATTCAAGGAATCTCTTGGTCTAAGTCGGGCCTGAGGCAGGTGCGGAGAGGCCTATTGGTGGGACCTAGGGGTGCGGTTTCCCATTTTGAGAAGTCTTGGCATCCGGAGGATCAGTGGCTAACGGCAATGAGTCATTCCGCATTGATGATGATTCATCAGTATGTTGGAAATACGGATGAGGAAATACATCACAAGATGGAGCTCGAGAAGCTTGGCGGGTTGGATGCTGTCGATAGTGCTTGGATAGAGGCAATAAAGGCCGAGCTTAGTGATTTGCAATCCCCGATGGGCCTAGAAGAGGAGTAAGGGTTTACGGTACGATTGTAAGTGTTGGGTGGCCTCGGGGGATTGTTATGGTTCGGATAACCAAAGTTCACACTGGAGGAGGCGATGGGGGGGAGACCTCACTTGTAGATGGTACACGAGTTGGAAAGGAAAATCCTAGAGTGGCTGTCTATGGGACGATTGATGAGGCCAATTCAGCGATAGGGATTGTCCGCGCAGAGATAATGAGGGTGCAGGACCGTGCGTCCAATGACGGTCCGTTTTTATCGCTGGGTAGTCGTTTTGCTGAAGCAGACAGTATGCTCGGAATAATCCAACAAGAGTTGTTTGACGTTGGAGCTGAATGTGCCTGTCCTCCCGGAGGAGTTCCCGAGCAGATGTCCGTAATAGGTATCGATGCGGGAGACAGGTTGGTCAAGGAAATGGACTACATGCTTGAAGACCTTGAGCCTCTGTCGTCATTCATACTGCCGACCGGAAACCCGGTGGTTGCAAACTTGCATATGGCTCGTACTATTGTCCGAAGGGCAGAAAGGGAGGCTTGTGCCCTTCGAAAGGAGATGAGGACTGACATTATCAGCTATCTGAACAGGCTGTCCGATCACTGCTTCGTGCTAGCAAGATGGCTTACTGGAGAAGAAGGGGAGGCCCTTTGGACACCGTTAGGAAAGAGGGAATTAGGGAATAGTTCCTGATTTTTCCATGTGATTTATGGCAGATCGCAGAAGTCTCTTCTCTTGTTCAAAAGTCAGCATTGTTTCAGCGTCATTATAGTCAAGCCAGAGATAGCTGGTATGCTCCTCTGATAGATTAACCTCAACCTCATCTGTACTCGCGATATACCAGTACACCTGCTTTGTCGTTTTCCTTCCCTTCTTCCTGAAGGTATACTCTGTCCTTGATT
>CAXHBZ010000140.1:0-3318 GCA_964015215.1 uncultured Candidatus Poseidoniales archaeon
CCCCGGGAGATGAAGACTGGTGGAATATCCTAACATTCACGGTAAATGCCCCAGGAACCATAGAGTCTGGTGATTCCGGTGCAACCCTTGAAACTAGAACTGTTTCAGTCGGTGATTACGATACACTATTCGTTATCGAGGAGTCTGAGGCTCAAAGGGAAGCTGAGAGGCAAGAGGCACTATCTCACAGGGTCTTCACACAAGGAAATCTATTCTTCTGGACAAGCCTCACAGCTTTGCTTGTTGGCGCATTGGTTCAGAGGGAGATTCTTGAAAGAAGATACGATGATGGTCCAGAGTTCTTGGCTATGGAATTAGCCTACCCACAGGCCATTAGAAGATCACTGATGAGTATTGCATCCTTCCTTGTGGCCATTAGATGGGCCTCCTCGGAAACCCCAATCTATTTCCCCCCTCCCGCAGTTGTTGAAGAAGGGACAAAAATAACTGATTTGACTGACTTCTTGATAGGATGTGCCTTCCTAGCAAGCGCTCTGTTCGCTTATGGGGTTTACAGGACAATATTGGCCGCTAGAAAGGACCCGGAAGTCAAGGATCGTCTTTAGATGTCTCAGAATAATTACGACCTTGAATCAAAACCTATGGAATACCATCTGCAGGATCTATATTCTCTATTGAAACGGGTCGTTTTATTGGTCTCGATCTCAGGAATAGCATGGTCATTGGTAGCTCCTCAATTACTATTGGAATGGGTTTCTATGTTTGATTTGCAGGACAATTCTTCCTATCTCTCCATATACGCGCCATTCAATTGGATTGAGGTGAAATGGTCATTTTCTATCATGATGGGACTGGTTACCGTGATTCCTATTTTTTCTTTTTTGATATACCGATTCTCCAAACCAGGACTATATCCCACCGAGATATTGCCGATTAAATTTATATTAGTAATAAACTGTTTTTTCCTGCCAATATCGATACTTGGAATATGGGTATGGGCAGTCCCAAAAATGGTTGAATTCTCAGAAAGTCTGTCTAAGTTAGATAATGTCAATGCGCAATACGACTTTTCTGAAATCATCAGTTTAGCTCTGGGGTTTTCAACGATGACCGTCATCGCGATCATTCTTATTTCGTCTCTCCTGTTGTCAAGAATTATTGGGGACGCAAGTGGGATTTACAGCTGGTTTAGGCCAAGAATTATCGTAATTTCACTTGGATTATTGATTATCACAATGCCTACTGTTTTTGAAGGGCTCAGGGTCCCCATATCCTTAGCAATATTGTACATATGTGATATGTCTTCAAAGTTATACCCCCTAAAAGAATATGAATCCCTGCCTATCCAAAATGACACTGCATTGAAAGGTCGTGCATCGTAGGACTCTTTGTGAAAACACTCAGAGCGGTCTTGGCTACACTCATACTCTTGGGGGGGATTTGGGTAAATCTAAATCCACATTTGGTTAATACATCCTACAAATTTGATGGAAATGAGGAAACCCCCGATTTAATAGGGCTCCAGGAGACAGAGAACTGGCTCGTACTAAGGGTGGGATTCCCCTCAATGCCACATTCTACATCAAAAACAAACTCTCTGCTTGTAGGTACCGGTTCGGCACAGGAGTACATTGCCCAGATGTCAGGAGGCGCCTCTAGGCTTGAAGTCACAGTAACTGAGGATGTTTGGGTCTCAAAGTTTGATGAGTCATATTGGGGGGCTGATTCTCAAGATGAGCGTGATGTCGGGAATAACGGCTTGGGAGTAGACAAGCTGGTGGAGGCATCCGCCACGGATTTACTAGGTGGAATGGATTTATCTCAGTGGGATATCGATGGAAATGGAATTATCGATAGGCTTCTAATTTTGCATTCCGGGAATGCTCAAGAATCAGGAGGCCCAACCGACTCTATTTGGAGCCATTTCTCAAATTTGGTCAACCCGATTCAAATTGGCAAATGGGAGATACATCATTACACCATCTCATCCATCGAATCTGGACTAGGCACACTTGTCCACGAGATGTTACATCAGATGGGTGCTTATGACCTGTATGACGTCCACTCCGATTTACCATCAATCTCTTGGAGTGGTTTGGGAGATTGGGACATAATGGCAAGTGGAAACTGGAACGGTAATTCCATGTCACCTGCTATGCCTGGGGCTGCGACGCTAATGACGATAGGGGGATACGGGATTTTACAGATTGATACTTCCTCCTCACAAAGTATTGAGATATACCCCATGTCATCTACAAACAACAGCACTCGCGTCATTCTCATTGAAACAGCCCCTGAAGAGGCGGTATTGGTAAGTTATCGTGGGGACTTGGGTTTTGATTCAGGGCTACCGGGCTCTGGAATCATTGTGGAATATCTGGATCAAAACAATGGGAATGTGGATGAAAATACCGTCAACAAAGACCCGAACAATCCATGGGTAATGATAATCGAGGCTGACGGAGACCAAGCTCTAGTTAGAAATCGAGATAGCGGAAGCTCGGGTGACACGTTCCAAACCGGAGACTCATTTGGACACGAAGGGCACAAAATCAGAGACAACAGGGGTAGATTGGTTCCTTGGCAAATCCATATTCAGAGTATGGATTCTGGAATGGCAATTCTAAATCTCTCACCAATAGAGGACTACACAGACAGAATATTGACCCCTAGAGCTCCAATACAGTTGATTGACGGAGAAAATGCGTATGCCACAGTTTACAGCGAGACTTCCTGCACTTTATTGGTAAACATCAGTATTGATCTAACCAACCCTCAGGTAACCGAGATAGAAATCCCAGCAGGGCAATCCATCATTCCAATTATTAGAAGCTCAGACGCCTCTGAAGAATTAGGGGTGATAACAGGAAAGATTGGTTGCAGAGACACGGTGCCTGAAGACATCCGGATAGAATGGCAAAAGATTGGACACAGAATAGTAAGTAGAGAGTTAACACATGTGATTCCATGGAACCAGGACTCAACAATTAATTTACAAATCTCTACGATAGGCAATGGAGAAAGGAATTATGACATTGTACTAGAAGGAGCTGTGGATAGAATAGCCTATTCTGAGACACAGGGAACTTTCTCACCAGGTGATCATATTACATTGCAAATAGAACCTAGTGGCCTGTTGACGCCTGGCATGTATGCCAGAGGGGAGATCGTTTTACAAGATGAATTCTCCGTGGAGCAGAGAATAGATATTACACTTATTGCCGAATCGCCATTCACAGGCGACGGTATACTAGCTTGGCTCTCAGAACCATCTAATGGTATTCTCGTCATTTCAATTCTTTTGTCATTCAGCATACTGACTGTCTCTTATACACATCTCCGAGCCCACGAGACGCT
>CAXHBZ010000141.1:0-3310 GCA_964015215.1 uncultured Candidatus Poseidoniales archaeon
GATGTTGTAGCGTCTCGTGGGCTCGGAGATGTGTATAAGAGACAGTTCACAATCCGAAGAGCCGTATTCGAGATGTGATCCATGGCTCTGCATCGTGAGAAACGTACAGTCTGGGTGGGCCCCTCTTCTGTCGACTGACTGGAGAATACTGCACATACAAATTGAGAGCATTGCATCAGTCCATAATAGCGACGCGAGAAACATAACCGGGGTAAATGATGCATTCCAGATGTCATCTTCCACTCTTGATGGGCTTGGAGAGGTAATTGCTATCTCAGACACTGGGTTGGATGAAGATCATGGGGATTTCAACGGAAGGATTAGATCCGTATACAGTCAATTTGGTCCCGATAATGACAATTCAGACATGCTAAATGGACATGGAACACATGTTGCAGCCACACTTCTTGGAGACGGCTCCGGAGATCCCTCCACGACTGGAGTGGCGCCCGAAGCTACATTCCACATGTACACACATCAGTCACAAAGCGGATTCTTTGGAATTTATGGCTCCTTGTACGGCCTTTTTACACATTCTTGGAACCAAAACGCAAGAATCCATACCAACAGTTGGGGTACCTCAAATCTAGGCAACTACAGCCAGACCTCTTCTAATGTCGACGACTTCGTTAACGACTATCCAGGTTACATGGTTCTTTTCTCTGCTGGTGACCTCGGAACAGGAGCAGATCAAGGAATAACTCCGCCTGGGACATCCAAGAACGCTCTTACTGTGGGAGCCTCCACCACAGGTTCGCTAGGGTCAACGCCTGCAGGGGAGGTCGCATCGTTCTCTTCCGCAGGACTCACAAATGATGGCAGAATAAAGCCTGAAATTGTTGCTCCTGGAGTTTTAGTCTGCTCAGCCCGGGCCGCCGAAGCAACTCTGATCCAAGGCGAGACCTGCTCCTCTTCCACACATGACGACGGAACTACTCCCTTGTATGTTGCAATGAATGGGACTTCTATGGCCACGCCTGTAGTTGCAGGGGCCTCTGCTCTAGTCCGACAATTTTTGAGACTTGAAGGAGTGAGTGAGCCAAGGTCAGATTTGATAAGAGCAGTTTTGATTAACGGCGCACAGGACATTGGCCCGAGTAACATCCCCAATCCCTCCGAGGGTTGGGGGCAATTATCGCTTGACAACAGCCTCTATCCAATGTCTCCATCAGGCCAAGAGATGAGTGTAATGTATGATTTTTCAAGAGAACTGAGCCCTGGCCACGGGTTCACATACACTATTGATGTGGAACCTGGTGCAGGGTTGGATGTCACCCTTGCGTGGAACGACGTAAAAGGATCATCTGTGGCGAATCAGTCCGCGGCAAGACTGGTAAATGACCTAGATTTATTGGTAATAGATCCCGACGGAACATCGTACATCGGCAACCACTTCAATTCTGGATTCAGTGCGTTGGGCGGTGTTGAAGATAGGCTAAATAACCTAGAGAGAATCAAGATTGAGGATGCATCGCAAGGGGTTTGGACCATAAGGGTTGGAAACTCAGGAGGGGATATACAGGGGTACTCAATTGTTTCAACATCTCTTGGCGAGGAGTTGTATTATTCGGACCTTACAGTTTTCGAAGGATCTCTGTCGACATCGATTGAAAACCCATTGCAAGGCGACACGGTACTAATCGAGGCGGCCTGGGGGAACCAAGCAACCGCTTCCACGGATCCCTATGACATAGAGATTCACGACGTCACAACTGGAGATTTATTGCACTCCTCTAGACGCTCCCAGCTTTCCGGGGGCTCGATGGATTCACTTTCATTCCCCCATTCATTCTCATCTACAGGTGAACACATATTGAGGCTCTCTCTTGACTCATCCTCGGAGATAGAAGAATTAAATGACGAATTATCAGGCAATAACAACAATATCATCGAGATAGTCGTCCAAGTTTCCCAGATAGGGGTCAGAGTAACTCCGCTACTAGAAAACGGGGATATCCCTTCTTCTCCATCGGAACTCCAAGACGCAAAATCCAGGGCCATGGATCCTAGAGACTCCAGCTCTGTTTATTTCATGTTGGAGCTAAGGAATGAAGGAACATCGGATATTTCAGTTCAACTCAGTGTCTCTCCCGTGAACGTTGTTTCGGAGAATGGCGTCCTACAACCGCCTTCTGATGAATGGTGGAAATTATTGAACGAATCAGGCCCATGGGACTTGAGCCCAATGGGGACAGAAGGGGATTCGGTAATCGTCGAACTAAACCTCACCGCCCACCCTGAATCCTCCTCATCATCCTTGCCTGGCGAGGTTTTCGCCCTCCCGGGCACCTTCGTTACAGATCTGAATTTATTCGATGTGAATGCCCCAACTGTAAACAACGTAATCAGATTGGAAGCTGAAGTTGAGCGTGTGGAAGGACTTGTTACCGTGTTAGCTGGGGAGGCCGGTGCCGAGGCTGAGCCTGGCGGATGGGCCTCTTTCTCACTCGCTGTTGGGAACGACGGAAATGGCCCTACTCAATATGATGTCTCGTGCTCGACGGATAATTTGTGGCCTGTCAACATCTGGGATTCAGAGTCTCCCGAAATCCTGACAGATCCCATCGGGAGGCTACTTTACACTACACTGCCCATTAAAATCAAAATCCCCAAGCTTCCGAACGGAGAACCATCAGCTGGAACCACCGAGACTGTTACATGCGCAACACAGTCTGTTAACGACCCGTCGTTGGTAACTTATGATTCTGTAACCGTGAGAGTCTTGGCGAATGACGATTTCCACACGGACATTACCTTGGAAGATGGTTTCCCATTGGGGCCATTAGCCCTAGCTCCTGATAGGGCGGTTTTGAACGGCGAAATGGTTTCAACATTACTTGAAGTCACGAATGACGGCAATATCCCTATGACCTTTGAAATCGAGGCCTTTTCCTCGCTGAATACATGGCCTATACAAATTGTCTTCGGAGAAGAAGAAACCTTTGAGTCCTTCTCTGTCGAAATTTTCGCCGGTGAGTCGGCCAGTTTCCAAATAAACACGATAGTCCCAATGGCGGCACAAATGGGCGACTCTAACACCATTACCATCAGGACTACTCATTCCGGAGGAGAGGTAATCTCTAATCGAACAAAATTGGTGGTCATGGAGCTGGCAGAGCTAGAAATAACTGGGGACCAATCCATATCCGCAGCTCCAGGCCTAACTGGAGTTGCCAATATCATGATAAAAAATACTGGAAATGTGGATTTGATAATCTCACTCACACTTGGAAGTATACCATCTGATTGGTCTGGGGGCTTCATGACCTGTCTCTTATACACATCTCCGAGCCCACGAGACGCTACAACA
>CAXHBZ010000142.1:0-3303 GCA_964015215.1 uncultured Candidatus Poseidoniales archaeon
ATGTTGTAGCGTCTCGTGGGCTCGGAGATGTGTATAAGAGACAGCCTAGAGGAGGGGCGATTTTGAACCCTACCCCCATGGACACATCCACCATAGCTATTGGATATGACCGGTTGGGATAGGATATGCTAGAGGAGGGCGAGTTCGACAAGTCAGTAGTGGAGGACGGGATAGAGGTCTGGGTCACTCAGATGGGGGATTACATGAATATGAATACCGCATTTGTAGACAGGAAGAATGAGATTGTAGCCATTGTTGACCCATTCGATTCAATGGGATGGTCTGAGGAACTCAAACGTGAGGGCCTTAGTCCGACTCACCTCCTTTACACCCATACCCACAGAGATCACGTTGCGGGTTACTCTTCGATGATTGAACTATACCCTGAAGTGGAGGTTTGGGGGCATGAGGATGCTCGAGTTCCCAATCTGATAAACCATATTGTATTTGAAAAGGTTGATTTCACAAGAACTTGGAGGAACGCCCCTAACACATCGGTAGAATGGAGGGCTGGTTCAATTTCACTTGAAGTAATCCATTCTCCCGGGCACGCCCCGGGGCATGTTACAATCCATGGTCATGGGGTCTATCATGCTGGAGATCTATTGTTCACCAATGGTATGGGCAGAGTGGACTTACCCGGGAGCAGCCCAAGGGACCAATGGAGCAGTATTCGCCACGCAAAAGGCATTCTGGAAAGTCTTCCAGATGATTGGCGACTTATACCCGGACACAGGTACAATTGGATTGACGGGACAACACCTGACTGGGTAAGTATCGGAGATGCTTTGTCCTATAATTATGCCTTGAATGATCCATCATTGCGACAATGATACGCTGTAATTACCTTATTTTCTCCTAAATTTAGATATTAAAGATCCAACTGTAGCCAAAAATATCTTGTTCCTCCAGATCCATGAGATTACTTTCAGAACCCTTCTGACTTTACTCATCACTAAGCCGCCCTATCTTCCCTGACAGTGTTGATTCCCATCTTTTTTGATTGCTCCTTTACTGTGCCTTCTTCCATAATTCCCTCCCTCTCGAGAGTTGACAGTGCTGCCAAAACTATGCTCTTTGTATCAATCTCAAAGAACCTTCTGAGTTCTTCTCTGGTATCAGACCTTCCAAAACCATCAGTTCCTAGAACGGTAAATGTACCTCCAACCCATCTTTGGATCATCTCGGGAACCGCTACAATGTAGTCTGACACGGCAATTGTCGGTGTATCGTCTCCAAAGCATTTTGAGACATATGGAGATTCACTGGATTGTGGATTGAGTCTGTTATGACGCTCGATTTCCAGTCCCTCTCTTCTCAGCTCCCCGTAAGATGTCACTGACCAAACCTCGGATGATACGCCGAAATCGGATTCCAGAAGAGAAGCTGCTTCTCGGGCGTATTGCAGTATGGGTCCGGAGCCTAGAATCCGCACATGACCAGAATCAGATTTTCGTGATTCTTGAAGTTTGTAAGCGCCCTTAACAATCCCTGAGTCACAGCCGGCTGGCTTAGGAGGCTGCTGCTGATTCTCATTGTACAACATTATGTAGTGAATAACGTCCTTATTCATCTCCCACATCTCCTCGATTCCGTGACTAATTATCGTTGCTAGCTCATACGCGTAGGCTGGATCCCAAGCTCGACAGCTGGGAACGGTCGAAGCAAATAGAAGACTGTGTCCGTCTTGATGCTGGAGTCCCTCTCCATTGAGAGTGGTTCTTCCAGCTGTTGCGCCCATCAAGAATCCCCTGGCTCTTGAGTCAGCTGCTGCCCAAATTTGATCTGCTGTTCTCTGGAATCCGAACATGGAATAGAATGTGTAGAAGGGGAGAGTTGGTGAAGATGAGTGAGAATAAGACGTCGCTGAGGCTGTCCACGTGGCCATGGACGTTGCTTCTGCAATTCCTTCCTGAATGATTTGTCCTGATTCTGACTCCTTGTAATTCATGAGCATCTTGTGGTCAACTGGAGTGTAGTTCTGCCCAAACTGTGAGAAGATTCCGAATTCACTAAAGAGAGGGTCCATGCCGAAGGTCCTTCCCTCATCGGGAATAATTGGGACCACTCTAGATCCAATTTCTGACTTGAGTAGTTTTCTCAACAATCTAACAAATACCATTGTAGTCGAGACTAGTTGGCCTTCTCTGGTACCCTCATCGAATTCAGAAAAGGTGGTATTGTCGGGGGCATCTATGGTAACCAAGGGTGATTTTCTTGATGGTAAGTAGCCCCCAAGTTCATCTCTCCTATTCATCATGTACTCAATTTCTTCTGAGTCTTCTCCTGGGTGGAAAAGAGGATTTTCTTCGAGTGACTGATCGTCTATTGGAAGTTGTAAAGAGTCACGGTAGGACTTAAGATCGTCCAAGGACATCTTCTTTTTTTGATGAGTCGAGTTCCTACCTTCAAACGAGTCTATTCCCCATCCCTTGACTGTGTGGGAGAGTATTACAGCAGGTCCTTCGGCGGCCTCCGCAGATTTGTACGCGGCGTATACCTTGCGAGGGTCATGCCCACCCCTGCGAAGATTTTCTATATCCTCATCTGAAAGTGAATCTCCCAAGCTGGAAAGCTTCTCATTCCCAGAGAAGAATTCCTTCCGAAAATCGGAAGGTGGGAGCGTACTCATCCTCTGCCAATCGCCATCATTTATGCCCTCAATCCTTGCAAGTACCACTTCCTGAGAATCCTCACTCATAATGCGATCCCATCCTGAGGACCAAAGTACCTTGATTACGGTCCATCCTGCCCCTCTGTAGAGTCCTTCCAACTCTTGAATTATCTTGGAGTTTCCACGCACTGGCCCATCGAGTCGTTGGAGATTACAATTCACAACCACTATCAGATTATCGAGGTTCTCTCTTCCCGCTATTGCAATTGAAGCGATGGATTCTGGCTCATCCATCTCCCCATCGCCGAGAAATGCGAAGACTCTGCTTTGTGAGGTATCTGCTAGGCCCCTCTGATGAAGGTACTTCCAGAACCTTGCCTGCATTACAGCTCCCAGGGGTCCGAGACCCATTGAGACAGTGGTGTACTCCCAAAATTCTGGCATTAGCCTAGGATGAGGATACGAGGAAAGACCGTCTTTGAAGGCCTCCTGTCTGAAATTGAGCATCTGATCTCTGGTAATCCTGCCTTCCAGAAAGGCTCTCGCGTATATGCCTGGGCTACCGTGACCCTGGATGTACAGAGCATCACCGATGCCGTTGTGCTCTTTTCCCCTGAATATGTGGTTAAATCCTACCTCGTAAAGCTGTCTCTTATACACATCTGACGCTGCCGACGACATAACGGGTG
>CAXHBZ010000143.1:0-3285 GCA_964015215.1 uncultured Candidatus Poseidoniales archaeon
GACAATGATCGATGTACGAAATCTGCTCTTCTAAGGTCCTCACTTCATCCAACCATGGCAAAGAATTTCTTAGGTATTGTCTATTTCCCTCTATCACTCCAAATAGTTCCTTTGCGTCAGATGTCCCTAGTAATGACAAGGATAGGTCGGTATCGACACATAGAGATAGGGCTGGTCTTTTCTGGGGTCCCGGTTGCGCAGGGAATCCCTCAGTCACGCAGTTCTGTAACCATTGTAGGATTTAGATAATTCCGTAAGTAGTTGTGGCGTGATTGAGCGACAATACTTCAAGCTGTGACTTACAGGGGAAGGTATGGACGACACCGAGAAGCGTAATTGGACTTATTCCGAGTATCTCAATCTCCGAGAGCTTCTGAAGCTTCAGGGAGAGGACAGAGGCATAAGTCCAGACGAGATGCATTTCATCATTGTTCACCAGACGTTCGAGCTTTGGTTCAAACAAATCATCAGAGAGCTTTCTGAGGCCAGAGATATTCTGAGTCAGGAAAATGTACCGGAGGATGACATCCCAGTGGCCGTGGATCACCTGTGCAGAACAACAGAAATCTTCAGACTCATGGCCAATCAATGGACCGTTCTCGAAACATTGACTCCTCAAGGATTCCTCTCGTTCAGAGACGGTCTTGGAACAGCTTCGGGATTCGAGTCCTATCAAATGAGAGAATTTGAGATTCTGATAGGACTGGAAAATTCAGATAGATTGGGAGGAATGGACCCTTTGGATGCATTTAGAAAAATGTCGGAAAATGGAGAGGGGGATGCGGAAATACTTGCTCATCTGGAGGAGATGGAGAAGCTTCCCAGCCTGCGTTCTTCCCTCATGAATTGGATTGAAAGAACTCCAATAATGGGCTCAATTTATGGATCTGAGGGAGATGAGGAATCGGTCTCCGAATATGTTGATGCTCACCTGAAAGCGCACAAGGAGATTTGTGACTCCGCTTCTGGAACTTCTAAAATGATGATTGAAAGGATGAAGTCCGTGCACGAGGGGGCCTTGCTTTTTCTCAAGCCTGAAGGCAAAGTAAGTAGGTCCAGGGCAGGCCTTCTATTCATTGAGTCTTATCGGGAGCTCCCCCTCCTGACCTGGCCGAGGAAACTTATCGATGCAATAGTTGAGCTGGAGGAGTCGATGGTGAAGTGGCGCCATTCACACGCCAGAATGGTTGAGAGAATAATGGGGAGGAGAATAGGCACTGGTGGAACCAGCGGAGTCGATTATCTTGACGCGACTTCACAATATCGAGTGTTCAAGGACCTTTGGTCTGTTAGAACGATACTTGTGAAACCTCAATCCAGACCGAAGCTAAAGGGCTCTGATTTCTATGGGTACAACTCGTCAAATTAGGAGATAACTGGTTTCTTACAATCGGACCTTTGAAGTCTGATAGCTCACTGGGACGTTCATGCCCGATGCAGTCATATGCGGATATGCTAGAACTCCTTTCGGCAAGTTCAGGGGAGCCCTGTCCTCTTACAGTGCCGTAGAATTAGGAGTCAAAGCAGTCGAGGGGCTACTGAGTCGAACCGGAATAGATGCTAGCAGCGGTGTAATAGATCAAGTATACATGGGGCAAGTGCTCCAAACAGGAGCTGGACAGGCTCCAGCAAGACAAGTAGCTCTTGGTTGCGGAATGCCACATTCAACGCCTTGTACTACAATAAACAAGGTTTGTGGCTCTAGCCTGAAGGCCGTAATGATAGCAGCGACTGAAATAAGGGCAGGGGTTTCAGAGTTGGTGGTGGCAGGGGGAATGGAGTCTATGACCAACTCTCCCAGATTCATCAGAGACGCAAGAAGAGGGGAGGATGTTTCCTACAAATCACTTGTATCGGTCCTATCATTCGATGGACTGACAGATGCGTACACTGGAGAGTTGATGGGGAACACTGGAGAGACCTGCGCGCTAGAGTTTGGAATCTCGAGGGAGGAGTCGGATGTTTACTCTCTTCGATCGCATAAATTGAGCTTTGATGCATGGGAAAATGGTTGGATTGGCTCAGAGTGCGTTTCCATGGAGGAGCTCTCTATCGATGAAGGGATTAGGCAGGACGCGGATATGTCAAATCTGGTAAGTTTGAAACCTGTATTTTCAAAAGACGGGCAGGTGACGGCCGGAAATGCGAGCCAAGTATCAGATGGGGCCTCGGCTGTATTGGTAGCCTCAGAAAAAGTGGCAGTTGAAATGGGATTGCCGATTCTTGCTAGGATAGTGGATTACACTACATCGGGCGTTGAGCCCACCAGAGTTATGTCTGCTCCCATCCCTGCGGTTGAAGAGTTGCTGTCAAGGAATGGGCTCTCTGTGGATGATATTGGACTTTTTGAGCATAATGAGGCTTTTGCATCCGCCTCTTGTTCAATAAGGAAGCACTTTCAGATTCCTGACGATCGTTTCAATGTTAATGGGGGTGCGATTTCAATTGGCCATCCATTGGGTGCGACCGGAACAAGGTGCCTGATGACCTTGATTAACGCCATGAACAGAGACGGACATGATTCCGGGATTGTCACTATCTGCCTCGGAGGAGGCAATGCTGTTGCTATGCTCATCAACTCTAGATAGGTATATTCAGCCCTCTTGGAAGGTTAAGCGGAGTCAGAGCCCTTATGTGGGGGTCTTTGGTCGGCCGGCTGATGGTTAAGCCTGTTAGACACCACACACGATTTGAAAAGGCCCGAATAATAGGCGCTAGAGCACTTCAGATTAGCATGGGGGCCCCTCTTTACGTCACAGAGAATGAATTGCGAGAGAAGTTTAATGACGAACTCGTGCAACTATACGGGGTTGACGAGGCGAAGGAGAGAGTTGTTCTCGATCCTATGAAGATAGCCACTCTCGAGTATGAACAGGAACGCATACCTATAGATGTGGACCCGCACCTAGAAGAAGAATGAGCTTTCAAAAGGTGATCCTCTGACTTCCTCGATGAGTCCTAGAAGGGCTACTGAGGTATTGATTGTTCTCACAATCCTAGTAATATCAATGGGCGGGATGATCAGAATCTACGATGCCGGCGAGTCGTGTCCTGATTGGCCCACGTGCTTTGGTACATGGGGCTTTGACATCTCTGAAGAAGAGCAAGGAGAATGGTGGGAGGAAAACCCCGATGAAGCAGACTCCAGAGGTTCTGGACACAGATATTCATCATTTCAAATTTTTACTGAATGGTTTCACAGACTACTAGCAGGCGCTTTTGTTGGACCGTTAGTCATCCTGTCTCTTATACACATCTGACGCTGCCGACGACATAACGGGTGTA
>CAXHBZ010000144.1:0-3240 GCA_964015215.1 uncultured Candidatus Poseidoniales archaeon
GAGGAGGCGGTCATTCGGGAATCTGAGCCCGACCCTGTCAAAGAAAAGTCGGAGGAGAGTGGGAAACAGTTCACTCTTGACTCGTTCTAGATATCGCTTCTCCATGTCTTCGGGTGCAATAGTACCAACACTGTCAGAAGCTCCAGACGACCAAGCCACATCAAAAGGGATGCGATGACTAAAGAGGGCTCTCCTAGGGATGCCCATGTGGCTGTGGGCCCAAATGCTCCAAGCGCTGGACCTGTGTTTCCTAGTAAGGAGAGTGACACTGAAAGGACATCTGTCATGTCCAATGAAGGCTCTAGTAATGAAAAGGCGAGTATGGAGGCAGTAACAAGCA
The DNA here is from genome assembly GCA_964015215.1 of uncultured Candidatus Poseidoniales archaeon. GTDB lineage: Archaea > Thermoplasmatota > Poseidoniia > Poseidoniales > Thalassarchaeaceae > MGIIb-O5. The sequence goes on from CAXHBZ010000144.1 coordinate 341, forward strand.
CGGTCCAGGAGCTTAGCATCCCAAGCACTGTCCAAATTCTCTTCTCATCTATGACCTCGTCATTGAATCTAATGGCGACCACCTTTTTTGGCTGTATTATCTTCAAAATTTCTCTCTTCGAAAGCTCGAAGGCGATTCTAATCCTCAGGACCTTCAACCCTCCCCCGGTTGACCCAGCTGTAGCTCCTATTATCATCAAGAGAAGGAGCACGAATTGACTGAATAGGGGCCATGTGGCGAAATCGGCAGATGAGTATCCCGTACTGGATATGGAGATCGCTTGGAACATTGAGTGCCTGATGGTCTCCAGAAAACCCAGGTCTTGTGAGCCTGATTGGAATATGTTGAATGCCATGGCCAACCAAGCAACCGTTAGTATGAACAGGTAGCTTCTAACCTCTCCGTCCTTGAAGGCCTCTTTCGATCTTCCCGCTAGGATGAGGTGAAGTAGACTGAAGTTAATGCAGGTCAGGACCATGAAAATCATCAAAATTACTTCAATCCTAGCTGAGTCGAAGGCCATTATGCCACTATCCGAAGTTCCGAAGCCTCCTGAGGAAAGTGTGGTCAATGCATAGTTTACTGAGTCGAAAAGCCCCATTTCACCCACGAACCTAAGAAGTAACATTTCAATCAACGTCAGGATGATGTATATCGTCCACAGCCTCCTTGCAGTCCACTGCAATGAAGGGCCCAACCTTGACAGAGATGGGCCAGTCAGCTCTGCCCTCGCCAATGACATGCCACCTCCAAGTGCCTGCGATAGAATCAGAAGACCCAGCATGATTACACCCATTCCTCCCAGCCATTGGGTCAGGGACCTCCAAAGAATCAGACTCTGTGGCTGGGAACTAATGCAGTCATTGCCCTCTATACATCGTGGACTAGTTGCATGGTCGATCACTGTTGACCCGGTTGTAGTAAAGCCGGACATGGACTCAAACCAGGAGTGAATGACTCCGGACATTACATCGGTAACTGCTACAGAATCCATGGAAAGTTCTGCAGGGCCATAGAATACCCCCCCTAACCAGTAGGGGAGGGCCCCGAGTAAAACTACCGGAATCCACCCCAGAGCGACGGAAGCAAATGCTTCCCTGTCCCTCAGCCTAGATGCAATATCCGCGCCTCTTGCCAAGGATACGAGGCTTTGTCCGACTACTGCTGCTAAAATGAGGGGGATCAAGTAGGTCCTAACGGCAAATTCGTAGCCTTCTGACTCGAGATAGCAGCTGTAAGTAGCGACCAATGCCAGAGGGAGGGCGACTAATCTAATCGTCCAACCAAGTATGAATCCTACTACGTCCCAGCGCATAGTCAACTCCCGAGGCTCTTCTCAAGCTTCTTCAGGTGTTCCTTCAACAATAGGATGTACAGTCTGTCGCCTAGCAGAACCGTCTCTACATCGCTTGGGTCCAGAACTGATGTTACCCCATCGAAATCCTGTCTGTCGATCATTGCCACTCTCGCACCTAATTTGGACTCTACCTTCGAAATTGACCATCCCTCGATTCCAAGCTCTTCCCTGACTTCGGCGGAAATTGAGATTACCTCGGGAACGTTGGGGATAACTTGGAATGTGCCGGGAACGTTCATATGGATCGATTTCAGGATTCCCGTAACTACAACCTGACGTCTGCTAACAGGGTTGATTGAGCCTATTCTGTGCACGGCATCCACGAGTGCTCTGTCCCTAAGGACAAGCCCAGTTCTTTGTACTCCCTTGTCTTTAGCCCTCATTGCAATAGCGATGTTGAGATTGTCATCCTCCAATGCTGCAACTGCGATGTCATGATTGTGGATGTCCAACTCCCTGAGCAGGTCTTCATCCTGAGGGTCTCCATGTATGACGTCCAATCTCTTGCTGTTTCCGACGCTCGATCCGACAAGCTCGTTCGCTAAATCCAACTCTGGCTCAATAACAACAACACTATGCCCCCTCCTGAGGTAGTGATCCGAAAGCCTAACTCCAAACTGACTAGCTCCAAAGACAGCGATTTGGGCCTTTTCTTTCAAGTCAGGATCCGATTTTCCCACACTTCTTGTGATTTGGGCGAACTGATCTGTTGAATTTGAAACGAATACTAGTATGTCCCCGGGCTCAATAGTCTCGTCACCCGTGGAGAGGGCACCTTTACCCTCTGATTTCTTGATAGCTTAGATCGATGGCATACCAGCAAATATTCCCCCTACTTCGCCAGTTGAGGTCCCGATCAATGCAGATGAGGTTGTTACCTCAGTCGAGGCTATCCACGAGGACCCACCAAGAGGTAGAATCTCGTCAATGGATGGCGCCAACAAGCTAGCGGCCAGCTGGCCTACGATTTCGTCGGCTGCATTGACGATATGATCGGCTCTGGTCCAGGTACTCAAGGGCCCGGCGCCTCTTGAGGGATGTTCCAAGGAAGGGTCGCTGATGTTCGCTATTGTTCTTAGGCCAGAGGCATTTCTCTCTCCCACAAGCTCGCTGTATACTTTCTTCGCAAAGGAGCATCCAAGGAGATTAATCATGTCGTCATTAGTAGCTGTTATGAATATCTCCGCATCACTTATCCCAGCTCTCATCAGGGAGTCCCTTGAAAGGGCGCTTCCAGTGATGAGTAAGCAGTCTAGATACTGGGATTCGTTTATGGCCGTGGGGTCTGGGTCGATGAGTGCGACACTTCTCCTTTCTTGGCGTAGGGCTGCGGCAACTCCTCTGCCAACCTCTCCCGCTCCCGCTATAATGACTCTCATTGATCCCCACTCCATACCGGATGGCTATAATCATGCGCATGGCGCATGTCTGATAAATCCCCCAATTTGGGGTTTCTGGTCTATTCCTCCTCTTGAACGGGAGCTCCTCTGGTTCTGTTTCTAGAAGCGGCTTTGTGTCGCTCTGACTGTCTGGTAGTCCTCCT
>CAXHBZ010000145.1:0-3211 GCA_964015215.1 uncultured Candidatus Poseidoniales archaeon
ATGGTACTGTAATTGACCATATTCCAGCGGGTCATGCACTACAAGTTATCAGAATGCTCAGGATAGATACGAACAGGTCAAACCCTGTTTCGTTGGTCATGAACGTTCCGAGTGACAAGATGGGAAGGAAGGATGTCTTAAAGATCGAGGACCTGGAGCTAAACCAAGAGGAGTTGGACCGGCTTGCTTTGATTTCTCCAAATGCTAGTGTAGCGATAATTAGGAACTACGGTGTTGCAGAAAAGAGGGTTGTGGAGCTGGCAAATGAGCTGGTAAATGTAGCCAAATGCACCTTCTCAAACTGCATAACACAGAATGACAGGGAGCCACTTCCACAGAAGCTTAGGGTTGTCTCCAAAGACCCGTTGGAAATAAGATGTTACTATTGCGGAAAGGGGCAGTCTCTGAGTGACATAGTAGACAATATTATCTGAAATAGTTCAGGTTGTTCCTGTCTGTTCAGGTACATTTAACTTGGATAAGATGGAGTTTTTTACTGCAATAACAAGCCCGACCACACCAAACATAATTGCTGCCACTAGAGCTATCATTGCTCCGCTCCCTGTATTAAGCTCGGCGGAGAAATAAAGTCCCAGGAAGACGGATGTCAGTCCCAAGGCCTGTGACCAAAAAAGGCAGGCTCTGAAACTCCTGCAGAATAGTTGTGCTGTTGCCGCGGGAGTGACAAGCAGGGCCGTTACAAGAAGAGCGCCAACAACTTGTACCATAGTCACTGCGACGACCGCGGTGATGACACTGAATAGAAGGCCGATCTGACGTACTGGGATACCTTGTACATGAGATGAGAGTGGGTCCACAGCTGTTGCCAATAATACGGGTTGTAGGATAATCAGTAACAGGTATGAAATTATACAATAGAAGGCTATCATATCCAAATCACTGGATGACGTTAGAAGAAGGTCTCCCCAGAGATAGCTTTCGACTTCGATTGTTATCCCTACGCCGTAGTACCTCAATAGAACAAGTCCGAAAGCGAGCATCCCAGTCAGAAAAATCGCGATTGACGCATCTCCAGCGAGAATATCTCTTGACTGAAGCTCGTATATCAGAATTGCAGAGGTCACGCTTGCGACCAACGCATATTCGAGAGGAGAAGTAGCGCCGACTACGATTCCAACCGCCACGCCTCCAAAGGATACGTGTGCCAGTCCTTCCCCAATCAAAGCAAGGTTCCTAGCAAGAAGGAATGACCCGAGATAACCGGCAACAATTGAAACGATTATGGCGGCTAATACCGAGCGTTGAAACATTTCTAATGTGAAGAACATAGGGAAAACTTCCCCTGGCATGAAGTAAGAAATCTCCTGCATTATAGGAGAAAGTAACTCAAGTAATATTACTCCAATGCCCATATTTAACCCTCAATATTAATCATTACATATGGTTCAGTGAACTGGCTCAATACCCCTCAAATCGGCGAGTTTATCAAGACCGGGGAATGATTTTACCGTACCGTCAAATCTGATGGTCTCTTCAAGGAATACCATTCTGTGAGCGGTCTGACGTATCGCAGTAATATCATGGGAAACCATTAGGATGGTTTTCCCTTCATTGTGGCAGAGATTATCGAGGAGCTTCAAGAGAGAATTCTTAGAGTCTCTATCTATTCCGACTAAGGGCTCGTCTAGGATGATGAAGTCGGCTTCCGAGGCCAGCGCACGAGCTATCACGGCTCGTTGTTTCTGTCCTCCGGATAGTCGTCCTACTTCGGTATTTTTTACGCTGTCCAAACCAGTTATTCTGATTGCTTCATCCACCTTGTCATTACGGAATCTATTCACTCGATCGAACATATTAGACGCGTTTATTGTTCCTAGCATGACCAATTCTCTCACTGTTATTCTGATATTCTTCGGAAGGTTTGCCGCGGCCTGGGAAACATATCCTATGTTCTTTTTGATCATCTTGGAGTTAGGTGCTTTTCCATAGACATGAATTGTTCCACTTTTGGGTTTTAAAACTCCGAGGATAGCGAGTAAAAGTGTGGACTTGCCGCTTCCGTTGGGCCCCACTATCCCAACAAAGTCTCCTTCAGTGACGTGGAGACAGACGTCTCTTATCACGACTTTTCCAGATCTCTCAACTGACAAATCGCACACGTCGAGGATTGTTTCTGACACTTCGTCGCCACCTTCAATATCCCTCTAGACGAGCGATCGACATTATAACGTTCGTTCTTATGGATGGAAACTCACCATGTACGAACGCTCAGGAGAATTTCGCTCTCATGTACTTGTAGCCTAACGAAAGGGAGAGAAGGAGGAAAATTGAACCAACAAAAATGATCGGTATCAATTCTACCATTTCGTGCATGATTCCTCCTCCTCTATGTTTTCTAGGTTTGTTCTTAGCATCCGATTCCTGTAACAATGTTGTTTAGGTTCTTATTCATCATTGATAGATAATCGTCGTTAGGGTCACTTGGCGCCAATTCCATTGTGTATAGTATTTTCACGGAAACACCCGTCTCCTCGACAATGCTCTGTACTGCATCTGCATCAGTGTATTCTTCGATAAACAAGGTAGTAATCCCCTCTTCGTTGATCTGTTCGATTACCTCAGCAACTTCCCCTGGAGATGGTTCTCCCTCTGGATCAAGTCCGTGGATTGTCAGTATATTGATATCATACCTCACTGATATGTACGAGTATGCATTGTGGTTAGCTACGATAGTTTTGTCGTGGCCACCCGTGACACAGCTTCCATCGTCCCCGAATGCGGCTTCAAAATCAGTGTTTAGTCGAGTCAAGCTAGTTGAGTAGTTCCCTGCATTAGCAGTGAAAACGTCCGTTCCATCTGGGAATGTAATTATCATCTTCTCAAGTACGAGATTCAGTTGCTCGTTGAAAGAGATTGGGTCTAGCCAGCTGTGTGGATCGTAGTCGAATGCCTCCTCTTCATCGTCAGCCAAAATTCCACCATCATCGTCGTCATGTCCATCTTCGTCATGGCCATCATGGTCGTCCTCATCGTCTGAGTGGTCATCATGTCCATCTTCGTCATGGTCGTCGTGGTCGTCGTGGTCTTCGTGACCACCCTCTCCCATGATGACGAACATTCCTACGTCATTGGGCAGGGCGAACCCATATTCCCCTCCTTCTTCGATGTGTATGACAAGAGCGCCCATCTCATGGTGTTCCTCCTCGTCATGGTCGTCATGTCCATCCTCGTCATGGTTGTCCTCCTCGTC
>CAXHBZ010000146.1:0-3202 GCA_964015215.1 uncultured Candidatus Poseidoniales archaeon
TGTCGTCGGCAGCGTCAGATGTGTATAAGAGACAGGTTGCATTCTAGCTCAGATGCCGTCCCTTATGCCAACGGCTTCCTAGGGCCAGCGGTTCTAGCTAGTTTGTGGGCTAGGAGAAACGATCCAAGAACTGCCCCAGAAAGGGCATTTGAAATCGACTCTATCATTGGTTCTGAAAACGGGATCAAAGCAGAGACTGACTTAGTCCCAATTTTTAGAAGAGGGGGATACTCGAAATCCGTATCGGATGGGCTCCTTGAAGCAAGAACTAAGGCAATAGAGAATGATGCTTTCAATGGTAAGTTGGGCAAGCATGTCTGGTGGTATTGCTGGACAGTAAAAAGCAGTGGCAAGGTGAATGACACGGTCCTTTACCGACAGGTCCTCGGTCCGATAGGGCTTCTGGGCAACCTATTCTCAGGGGTAACAGCAAGGATGATGCTAGGATTCACGAGAACCGGGGGAAATGTCCTGAACAGCTTGCTGGGAATGGTCTTCCCACCTGCAGGGGTTGGAAAAATGCCAAGGCAATTCAACTCATCTGTCTCAAATCACCACGAGGTCATAGCCATATACAACGAAATGGATGGTAGATTTTAGTGCCTCTGAAGTATGCCTACCACCCCGGAAATGCCGCCCACAGCGGATCTCCAGAAGTAGCTGACACCATGGAGGCAGTAGCGAGAAATCTAGGCCTCGAGCTGACATACCTGCATGGCGCAACATCATGTGGTGCCGGCATAATCAAGCAGGCAAACGAACGCCTTCAGCTGGCATTGAACGCAAGGACGTTCGCTATGGCCGAGTCTCACGGACTCGATATTATCACCCCGTGCGCGGCAACAGCTGGAAATCTAAAACAAGATATGCAGAAGCTCCGCTCAGACCCCATACTGATGAAGGAGATCAATGATGTTCTAGCCAAGACGTGTGGTATGCATTTCTCAGGGGAGACAGATGTCCACCATCTCCTCCATGTGATTGTCGATGAGATTGGCCTCGATAAAATTGAGAAACTTGCAGTCAATAAATTTGATTTCAGAGTAGCCGGATATTACAGCCCTTACTTCCAAATTGAAGGGGCATGTGGCGGGGACAGTGTCAATGACCCTGACTACTTTGAGCAACTCATAGTAGCCCTTGGGGGAATCCCAATAAACTGGGAGGGGAGAATTCTGAGTGTAGGTGCACCCGGAATATTCTCCGAGGAGCCAACTGTCCTAAGGCAATCCGCAGCAGTAATCTCGGAGGCAAAAGAAGAGGGTGCAGAAATAATAGTCAGTGCTTGCAACCTCTCCCACTCAGTTATGGATATCTATCAAGGAAAGGCGTCAAGAGTCACTGGTATCCCAACAAACATGCCGGTAATCCACCTGACAGAGCTACTTTCCTTCGCATTCGGCAACCACAATACCAGATTCGCTCAATTAAGAACCAGGATTGCTGTTATTGGGGACTAGTTCTGAAAATCTTCCAATCCAAATTGCCCCCTCGGCCTTATTGAATCTGATGACAAGGCCTCAGACTTTCTGGTATAAAGTTCAGAAGCCGTTTCGTCCTTTTCTAACATTGATGACCTTCGCTCTTCTCTCTGAGCTTTTACAAAATCTACCGAGTCCATCACTAAACCTTCTGAAACAACACTGAATCCCGGTAGATTAGAAAGATCAGAGTGATGTTTCCTCGGCAAGCTTCTGCTCACTCTGTGGACCGCTCTCTGCATGTTTTCCTCCCTCCTAAGAGCGGTGGCTTTCGCGCCCTCGTCTCTGGTCCCCTCGGCAATCAGTACAATGACCTCCCCAAGCCTCTTCCTACCTGTCCTCCCCCTCCTCTGTATTGTCCTGATTTCACTAGAGACCGGCTCGTAGAAGATAACAAGATCGGCGGATGGGATATCCAAACCCTCTTCTCCAATCGAAGTAGCTAACAGGACATTGGCATTACCGTCCCTAAATTCATCCAGCCTCCTTACTTGCTCTCTGGCTGAAAGTCCTTTTCTCCCCCCTCTGGAGGATTGGCCAACAAAGCGAACAGGAGTGACCCCCGTTAGTCCCTCAAGAGACTCATCCAAAGATGCGATAGTGTCCCGGTAGTTGGCAAATACGATTACTCTACTCTCCGAATCCCTTCTTATCCTCTCCCTCACCATTCTCCTCACGGCACCGATTTTGGAGTGAATCTCATCCATCACAGCAAGTTTTTCTCTAAGATCTCTTATCCTATTATCCCTGAGGAAATCTCTTACAGATTTCTTATTTCCACTCTCCTCCTCTTCAAGCCTGTCTAGATACTCCCTGGAAGCTGAGACTCCTTGACTCATTAAACAATTGATAAGGTGGTGCAATCTCATAGCCACAGCAATCTGAGAAACCGAACGATAACCGCTTGCCTCGCCCCTGTTGATTGCCGACTTGGCTCTGTCCATCGCATTGGATAGACCTGAGAAATTTATCATTCCAGGCATGACGTACCTTCCAAGTCTCTTTTCCCTGTCCACTATCCCCCTTTGCCAAATCTTGAAAGGATCAGATAGCACCATCATTTCATTCGGAACCGCCACAGTTATCTCTACGATTTCAAGCTCTGAAAGATAACCTTGGAGCATTCCTTCCTCAGAATTTCTAATATGGATTCTTACTGCTCCTGTCCTGTCGCATATCTCCCTGACAGTTTCAGGCCTGTGACCAGGACTAGCCGTAACTCCAAGGACATGCGGGTTCTCGTTTTTTGAGATGTAATGATCACAAACCTGAGCCATTGCATGATCGCCAGTGCAGTGATGCGCCTCATCAACAACGAGTAAAGAAAAGCCCGATACATCCAACACTCCATTTTTCACATCATTAACCACTACTTTGGGCGTTGCAACTACAACTCTCGCGCCTTCCCACTTCTCGATCCTCTTTGAGGGGGGGATTTGCCCAGTGATCGAGATAATCCTGTCTTCTATGTTCAATACATCTCTAAGCGACCGAATGTGTTGCTCTACCAAGCCTACAGTCGGGGCTATCATTATCACTTTGCCCCCTCTGGCTAATTTTTCTGAAATCATCATCCATATCACCGCTGTCTTTCCGGCAGCAGTTGGCATCACTAGGAGCATCGAGCCGGACAGAGCTTCGTCAACGGCCTCAAGCTGGTATGCACGAGCCTCAACCTGTCTCTTATACACATCTGACGCTGCCGACGACATAACGGGTGT
>CAXHBZ010000147.1:0-3166 GCA_964015215.1 uncultured Candidatus Poseidoniales archaeon
AGGTCCACTATGATGGGATGGGCACCAGGGTAACTCAGGTCTGGATGGACTGTCCCGAGTTAATCCGAGAACCCAAGTCCCTGAGGAAAGCCTGGCACTGGTGTAGGAGGGTGAGGAGCAAGTCGGACAGAAAGAAGGCATTGGATGCGGACGTGATTGTAACCACCAGTGGGATGTTGGACGGCGGGCCCGCAATCTGGTACGTCAACAGACTTAGGCACAATCCCGCAAACGCAATACTGCTGACCGGTTATCAAGCCGAGGGATCGGGCGGTAGGATGCTTCTCGATGAGAGAAAGCTCCCGATATACGGGAAGAAGACCCCGGTTGATCTTGAGGTAACGCAATTCTCACTTTCCAATCATGGTGGACACAAGGAGCTCGTGGAATTCGCGCGCCAATGCTCTCCAGAGCATGTGATAATATTTCATGCGGACAAGGAGCCAGCCATGGCGCTAAAGGAGGATCTTGAATCAGATATGAACGTCCACATACCAGAAAACGGGCAGTCCCTCGTCATCGACTAGATTCGGAGCCCTCCGATTTGTTCATAGGCCCACCGTTGGTTGCGCCAATTAGGCGTAGGCTACGTTCTGCGTTAAATGAAACAAAAATGGTGAGAAAATGGAAGCATTGGATAATATGTTTGGAGTGACAGAGGCTGGAAGCACTGTCGAGACTGAGTTAAGGGCGGGTCTAGCGACCTTCCTAACTATGGCCTACATCCTGTTGGTCAACCCCGCTATGCTAGCGACAACCGGCATTCCCTTCGAGGATGCCCTATTCGCGACAGCAGTGGCGGCGTTCGTTGGATGTATGGCCATGGGGCTTTGGGCGAAGTTACCCTTCGCACTGGCTCCAGGAATGGGCCTAAATGCGTATTTCGCATTTACGGTCGCCGCACCATGGGCGCTTGCGATTCCATGGCAAGTGGCTCTAGCAGCTGTGCTAGTTGAGGGTGTACTGTTCCTCATCTTGTCCTTGCCCCAAGTAGGCGTGAGGACAGCGATGATCAACGCCATCCCAACTGATTTGAAGATAGCAACAGGGGCTGGAATAGGCATGTTCCTTGCGATCATCGGTCTGAGGGAGATGGGTTGGATTATGAATGATGCAGCCACACTAGTCAACATCGCTGACACCTCTCTGATGACGCACGAATCAGGTGCCTTCTGGGCCATGATAGGCCTAATCGCCATCGCAGTGATGATGGCTCGTGGCATCCAGGGTGCTATAATCTACGGAATCGCACTAGTCTCCGTCATTGGATGGGCACTAGGTGTGGATGACCCGTACAACATGCCAGGATTGGCTGATGATGGGACATATACTGCAATGGTCCCAGGATGGGGTAGCCCAGATGTCGCTTTCCCTGCACTTGCTGACATAGTTTCCACTGACGGCTTCTCAACGGGTGCTGTTGGTGAAGCACTCAGCGCGCTTGGCGATGTGGGTGGCGATGGAGTACCACTAGGAGAATTCCTGCTGGTTATGATCACGTTCCTATTCGTAGACATCTTCGATACCGCAGGTACCCTATACTCTGTTGGGCGCCAGGCTGGTTACGTGGATGAGAATGACGAGCTAATGAACTCCAATGAAGCATTCATGTCCGACGCGGCAGCAACAATTGTTGGGGCAATGTGCGGAACAAGCACCACAACCACATACATCGAGTCCGCTGCAGGTATCGAGGAAGGTGGAAGGACCGGGCTTACCGCCGCAACAGTTGGTGTCCTAATGCTGTCAGGGTTGTTCTTCTCGAACCTCTTCGAGGCAGTCCCACAGTATGCAATGGCATGCGCCCTGGTAATCGTGGGTGCCCTAATGATGAGGCAAGCAGCCGACATTGACTGGGGCAACGCGGACGTCGCGCTTCCCGCATTCATCACAATGGTCTTGATGCCATTCACCTACTCCATCGCAGATGGAATCGCGTGGGGTATCATAATCTACGTTGCAATGAAAGCTGGCCAAGGAAAGATGAACGAGATCAACACAGTCATGGGAACGCTATGTATTCTCATGATAATGTTCTATCTCGGGCCAGGGGACGATACCACCTTTGAGTGGCTGATAAGAGACATACTAAAACTCTGAATCTAGAGGACATACCAACCCAGCTAAGGCTTGGGTTGTCCTAGCGGAGCGTTCAGCATGGAAGATGAAACCATCGATAGCCTATACGGCGCCATAAGGACAGTTCCTGACTTCCCCATCGAGGGCATCATGTTCCGAGACATAACACCAGTACTCGCCGATGGCGAGTTGCTCACCCTACTGGTGGATAGGATGGTCACGGACATGGATGCCCTCGATTGGCAACCAACACATATCGCGGGCCCTGAGAGCAGGGGCTTCATCTTCGGCTCTATGGTGGCCGACAGAATGGGGCTGGGCTTCATACCCATCAGAAAGCCGGGGAAACTACCCCACACAGTGATTTCCGAGGAGTATGAACTCGAGTATGGATCGAACGCCTTGGAAATTCACATGGACGCGGTTGGTCCTAGTGACAGGATAGTCATCTTGGATGACCTCCTTGCGACGGGCGGGACAGTGGCAGCGACAGCCAATCTTTGCAAGCGCCTTGGGGCCGAAGTCCTGGGTGCGATGTTTCTCATTGAGCTCGAGGGGCTAGATGGCGCGAAGAACACTGGAATCGAGACGCATTCACTCCTTTCATACCCAGCGTGATAGAGGTCAGTGAGTCGTGACACTCATATGCACCCCCTCTCTGGCTTGAATCGTGCCACGCTTTGACGGACTCGGGAACTGTGTAGTATGCAATGTCCCTTGTACATCCATGAATTACTTGGTCAGCGAGGGAAAGAAGTACTGTACGGGTTGCTGGGTCGAGAAGAATAACCCTGAACACCCCGAACTTGAGAAAATCAAGGAGGAGGTCTCCTCTTCGGTCGGCATCTGGAAGTGCCTCAAGTGGTTTAGGACTGACCGAAAGTTGCCCAATGGCCCATATTCCTTCAAGAAATAAGCGAATCACCTCCACGAAGGCATCCGAGGGAATCATCCAGAGGGGCCCGAGCCTCAAAGAAGATTTCAATAACAGGCCTAGCGACAAAACTCGACGTTCCAAGTCAACCGTAGCGGAGCAGTTAGTCTGTCTCTTATACACATCTGACGCTGCCGACGACATAACGGGTGT
>CAXHBZ010000148.1:0-3151 GCA_964015215.1 uncultured Candidatus Poseidoniales archaeon
GATCCAAACCTATCTGAAAAACTGTCCATGAGGGAACCGACCTGTCCTGATGAGAGCCTATCGATGTGCCCGTACATGCTCTCCCTGCTGTCTACTGAGGGAGCGTTCCCGTCAGTCTTTCTCTTTTCCCAATGGCTGTGGAAGTCTGTTGGGTTAGAATTTCCACCCTCTTCTTCCTCCGATTCGGATACCGGAGGAGGAATGGCCTCTTCGGCCGGAGGAGCTGGTGGAGTAGGAAGAGGCGGAGGTGGAGGCGGGAAATTGATTCCTGGCGGAGGGGGAGGCAGAGGTAATCCGTTGGGGCCAGTTCCCTCTTCGTCCTCGTCCGGCATGGTCCTCTCAGTCCTTTTCCAAAACTCTACACTATTCAACATTCTGTGATTAAGCATACATTTTAGGGCACATTAGTGTATGATTGCCCATCCCTTGAGGGCCAGAAAAGTTGCCATGGATTCATGAACTTCGAAGACATCTCCAGTTGACCCCGCCACCTCCTGACCAGCAATCCTAGTGGTTACGTCATCCTTGATTAGTTCCACTCCAATCTTATTCTGGGTGCTGAATACAGAGGACTCCTCCATCGCATTGAACGGGTTTACTCCATCGGGGTCTAGTCTGTCTAAGGGGAATTCGGTCACTCTGAGGCCGGACTTCCCATGTAAGCTACCGACCCACCTGATAACCCTCTTGATGTCAACAGTGACGTTTTCGTCTGTCTCGCCCACGGCTAGAGGCGCGCCTTTCACCAGCTCCCAGAAAGCTTCGTTCAATTTTTTAGTCGTGAATACGGTCCTGCTGTTATCCTGCCTTAGCCGATCGATTCGGCCGCCCGTGGTTGATTCCGTTGACAGCTTTTTTATGAGTTCCTTGGAACACGAGAAGTTTCTTGATTTGAGATTGGAGTGGAGGTCATTGACCAAATGAGAGTTTTTTTCACTGGATGATATCGCAGCGAGTTTATCTATGACATCTTCGAAGCCGATATCAATTCTCTCGGACCATCCAATGTCAGGACCGGACATTACCGATTGGACATCTATGCCGATCCCTGTGATGTAATTGACCAATTCCCGTCTTGCGTTAGAATCTAGGTGCATCAAAGAGGGATCCCTTACGTGAATGTGAAATCCCCTGTGTCCAGAGAATGTGGTCTGAACGTACCTCTCTTTGAATCCGAATTCAGGCTCGAGGAAGTCCGACCAGAGACTCCAAGCTTGTTCCTGGATCTTCCCCATCATACCGGGGAAGTCATTGTCTGAGACACCGGGAAGATGGTCACCGTCAAGGTCGAAGATTAAATCTGCTCCCAGCCAACCCTTGTCCGCCATTTTCCTCTGGCTTGGGTCTTTGTAGTATGCTGTGCTGTGAAAGCATGAATGGGGGGTTCTAGTCTGCAAGTAAGCCAGAAGGTCCTGTTTAGTTGGTAAGCCCCTGTGCCTGTCAGGTGGTTTTGAGCCCCATGGGATAAACATCCACTCCCTTGAACGCAGTCTCGGAGGAGTCCAGAGATCCTCGGTTCCCAGTGATCTGTAATAATCACCAAATCTCAGGGCATACCTGCTCCAACCCGTGGTCACATCTGCAAGAGGGGCCCGGGGCACATGAAGGTGCGCCTCTAATCCATCTGAAGCTTCGTGGGAACTTCGCGGGAATCAGTGGCGGAGTCATTTCCCATAATCTCCACGTATGCCTCATAGCATACGTACTGATTGTCAACTACTATTGCTTCGGAGAAAGTAATGGGCTTGCCCGTGATTGAGCATATCGGACCAAGTTGTCCTGTGGCGGTGGACAGCTTGGTTGGGTCGGGCATGTATATGCGTCGTGGCACGGCCTATTCACTCTTACTGCAGAGAGTATTCACACGGAGGAATTTTCAATCTAATTGTACTCCGAAGCTTATGCCCCAAGCCAACTCCTACAGGATAGGTCACTCACCTGACCCAGACGATGCCTTCATGTTTCATGCTATGACTACTGGGGCTATTAATACAGGAGAGCGGAGTTACGAGCATGTATTGTTAGACATCGAGACTCTCAACAAGCACGCTATGAACGGAGATTACGAGGTCTCAGCCGTAAGTATCCATTCCTTCCCCGAGATATCAGACAAGTACCACCTGATGAACTGCGGTGCGTCAATGGGCGAGGGATATGGCCCTATGATAATCTCCAACAGGGAAATTAGCTTAGAGGATGCTAAGAATCTAGTATTTGCTATACCAGGAGTTGGGACCAGTGCATACCTAGCACTGAGATTAGCTATGGGAGACGTGAAGTTCGAAGTCGTGCCTTTCGACGACATCATGCCAGCAGTGCAAAGAGGGGATTATGACGTAGGTGTAATCATACATGAGGGTCAACTAACATGGAAGGATGAGGGTGTTAATCTGATTCTGGACTTGGGAATATGGTGGAATGAGAAAACCGGTTTACCCCTCCCTCTAGGAGGGAATGTGGTTAGGAAGGACCTAGGGATGCTAACGTGCAGAGAGATAACTAAAGATGTTAGGAACAGTATCCAACATTCATTGAATAATCCCGATGAAGCATTGCGGTTTGCCAAAAAATGGGGACGAGGAATAGATGACTCTACTAACAAGGAGTTTGTTGGGATGTACGTCAACGATAGGACTCTGGATTACGGGAACGACGGTAGGGAGGCGATCAGACTTTTCCTAAAGGAGGGGCAGGCCATAGGTATGGTAAGGAACGATCTTGATGTGGACTCAATTGTCTTTGTGGGTTCGGGTGAGTAAATGGACGGGCAGAAACCTGATGTTAGTGAATTTGACTCCGTGGATCCCGCGCCCCCCAGTGAAGAAAACGATGTAGCGACGCTCAGGAAGACCATTTGTAGCGAGGATGAGAAGATGTTTCAGAGGATGCGCGCACTATTCGCTTTGAGGAACATTGGGGGCAAGGATTCAGTGGAGGCTTTGGCCGCTGCATTCTCATCTTCTTCAGCACTTCTGAAACATGAGATTGCATACGTTATGGGTCAAATGCAGGATTCCTCGGCTGTGCCATATTTGATAGAAAGACTCGAGGATTATGAAGAAGATGTTATGGTAAGGCATGAGGCTGCAGAAGCTCTGGGGGCCATAGGGGATAAGACTGCCCTAGGAGTGCTCAGGAAGTTCAAGGATGA
>CAXHBZ010000149.1:0-3117 GCA_964015215.1 uncultured Candidatus Poseidoniales archaeon
TCGTAAGAGGGGTTTGGACTCATGAATATGGTCAAAATATTAGCATCTTTCCCGTTCGTCGTCGGGGGGCTTTGCATCCTCATAGCAATAGGTAGCCTTGTGGGAATAGACGTTGAAAATTCGCGGACTGACGTACCCATTGTTCCATGTTCAGATGAATCAGTTGGGTGTACGGTCGGTATGACCACGGAAGATCTGGAAGTCCCCAATGCATTCATTCTGTTGGAAATCAGCATGGAACTAGAATGGGACGAACCCGACAGGAGTTGGATTGGTGTAATTTCAGATTATCCAAATGAATGTGAGCCTGACTCTAGTGGGCTCACCACATGTACATCCGAGGATTTTGATTTTGTTGCTGGCGGACCGGATTCAGAGGATGGGGTGTTCAAATTTACCCTAGAGCCGGGGGAGTATCGTTTTGTTACTGCGGGAAAGGATGGGTCTACGCTAGATGAGCAGTTGGTGACAATAAACCCAGAAATCCACCTTGCTGGGTTTGTCGAAATAATTTTGCTGGCTATCGGTTTTACCCTTTTATTGGGTGCTAGTCAGATGGCATTTCCTCTCAGAGAAATGTGGAAAAGATTCAGAGACGCATGACTCGACATAGATTGCTTGAATAACCTGTCCCCATTCGTATTAGCATGGTTGACCGGTGTCCGGGGTGTGGATCCAAAATGGACATAGGAGGTCTTCCGATATCCATAGGTGGCTACGACATGTATTGCACGACATGCGGGAATATCTGGCACATCAATTAGTCTAAGTCGCTCCTAGGCCAATCTTCAGGCAGGTTTAGGGGGTCCAGTATTTCATCGGCTGCAATCATATCAACTAAGGTTTTTCTCAACTCTTCTATGCCTTCGCCTGTAATCGAGCTGACTGAAACTTTTCCCTCGAGACTATCATCTTCATGTAAATCTGATTTACTGTGAACGATTATTATTGGCCTCTCTGAAATTAATCCTGTAACTTCTTCCAGAAGGTTCAATTGTTCCTCCAGAGATGTAGTTGCATCGGGGGTTGAATCTATTAAGAATAGTAATACATCTCCTACATTTTCCAGCGCGGCGATTGCTTGCATCTCGATATTATTCCTCGCGGACATCGGACGGTCAAGTAAACCCGGGGTGTCTACCATCTGGTATTTCCTCCTTCTATGAATAAAATGGCCCAGATGTAACTGCTTTGTGGTAAATGGATAGGCAGCAATTTCCGGCTCCCCGCTGGAGAGGGATGATATTAATGCCGACTTGCCAACGTTGGGAGAACCAGCGACTACTATGCACGGCTCTGAGGAGTCGATTGATGGGAGTTTCCTGAGAATGTCTCTTGCTTCCCCAAGCCAGATAATCTCAGGGGAAATCTGTTCTATAATCGATGAGAATCGACCATAAGCGGCCCTCCTTGCCTGATGGAAACCATCTATGTCCCTGAGTCTTAGAATCTTCCTTTGAGTCTCACCTGCAATAGATCTGACTCTTTCTGCTCCCCACTGAATTGCACCTAGGCTTTTACGATAATTATCATTCCCTACCGCTGCATCTACGAGGGCTTGATCAAAATCTGAAAGGGCATTGAGGCTCGGCCATCTTTCGACGTATGCAATCAGGGTTGTGTCTATGATTGAAGCAGCGGACTGGACCATTTTATTCATCTGCTTGCGCACTCTGTGATATTTGTCCGGATCTTCAACAGTATCAGACTGCTTGCTCGCTTTCCGGAAAGCCTTGTCGAGAATCTCATCTGTCTTCAGGACAGTTGGTATCTTCCTCCACTCTATGGATGCCATGTGTCTCCCTGCCACTACGGCCAGTTCATTCCTATTGAAGTCAATAGACGGAAATTGTATTGTTCTTCAAATCAAGGGCTTTTTCTACATGTCCCCCGTAGGATGTGCCATGCCAGACATACAAAGTACTCTTCCAGACTGGGCGGTTAAGATTCACGAGGCTCACGGTTCCCCAGAACTGAATGATATTCAAGATGTATTCCATGGCCCTCTATCAGAGCGTAGTGCAGGACTTAGAAAAGACGATTTGGTAGAGATTCTGATTGACTCGAGGGCACTCTCCGCAGACGATGAGGCAATAGCCAAAGGTATGCTGATAGGCACTACAAGAAACGCTGTCGAGATTGTTGACGACAAGGGAACGTTCAGGTCAATTGCAAGAGATGTGATCGTAGAGGTTAGACTTATCGCCCACATGAGGGTGCCATATCTCGACGACAGAGAGATGATGACATTCGAGAAAGAGGATATGCGACGCAGATCAAGTATGCTAGAAAAGGCTGAACAATTGGCTGAGGGCGGAACTGATAGTCATCTATGGGGTTGAAACTATGACAGATGGATTGGAAAAGAAGAGATGTATACCTTGCGAAGGGGGAATTCCCCCGCTGAATGATGAGGAGTCTAACAGATTCCTTGATCAAATTAATGAAGATTGGATTCTAGTGGAGAATCACCACATCGAGAGAATTTGGAAATTTGATGATTTCCAAAATGCTCTTAATTTCGTTAATTCGGCCGGAGAGATATGTGAGAAAGAAAATCACCACGCTGATTTTGAGCTCGGGTGGGGTCGTGTGAAAGTTATGATATGGACTCACAAGATCAATGGCTTGGCTGAATCGGATTTCATCCTCGCAGCAAAATTTGATTCACTGGGATAGGAATTTTCATGGTCGGGGCCCAGGAAGTTCTGAACACAAGGAGAACTATCTATCGATTCAGCGAAAAACGGGTAGACCCCTCCGATTTAGATTCCGCTTTTGAGGCAGCCAATAATGCTCCTTGCCACAAGCAAACATATCCTTGGAAATACTACGTGGTTGGAAGGGAGACCAGGGAAATGATGTTACCTACCGTAATCCATCTAAGTGACGAAAAGGAGAAGGGGAAGGGTAATCCTGTAACAGAGCACTCCAGAAAGCGAGCAGTTTCCAAAATAATGGATGTTCCAATTGTAGTTGCAGTAACCACGAAACGCACTCCAGATGATGAATTCAGGGAAGAAGAGGATTACGCTGCAACTGTGTGTTCCCTACACAACCTAGTATTATCTCTCTGGGACAGAGGAATTGGATCTCAATGGAGCACAGGGGGAATAA
>CAXHBZ010000150.1:0-3091 GCA_964015215.1 uncultured Candidatus Poseidoniales archaeon
TTCCTTGTGTAGAGCTCCTCGTGCTCTATGATGGGGGAGTCGTACTCTTCGAAGCCGTGTGAGAGGGAGGATGAGTGGAATTTCTGAAATAGCCAGTTTCTAATTCGCATATCCTCGGGGTAGAAGTCCCGGGTTCCGCGCACGCCCTGTGCCATGACCCCGCCACGAACTTGACCACTTCAAGCCCTATGGCTATCCAGAGTGTCATCATTCCTTTACGGAGGGCTTTAGCCTCCTCCAAATCCAGAATGCTAGAGCAATGAGAGCTACCGCCCATCCCGGAGTGATAACCAGAAGGGCTAGTGCCGCCACCAGTTGCTCTATCATGAGACAGGCTAAGCAAGCTCTGCTTCAAGGGTTGCGAGTGTGTGTGTCTTGGTTTCCCCGTAATCATCAGTGTATGATGTTGGCAATTCATCGCCAAGCTGGACAATGAATTCGTCTTCTCCACCGGGAAGGGTGTCAATCGGAGCTTCGGCCCCTTCAGGCACATTTCTGTAAAGTGGTCGAGGCTCAAGCTCGAAGTCCCCTGAAAGGATGTAAAGAGGCCACGGGCCTGCATCGGAGCTAGTGGGTACCATTCGATTCACAAGGATGTACCTGTTCATTCCGATGAAGAGAGAGGCTGTCACGCCCCAGAATAAGAGAATAATCGAGATTCCGTTCGGGTTCGACGGGTTCCAAGGATCGTCTACGTTAACAAGCAGATCGATGAAGTAGGACCCCATCAGGACTGAGAACATTATCGGGAAGCCCAAGTACATGATGTAGTCCCACCATTTCCCAATCCACCAGTCGTTATCTCCGGTGTTGATGAAGTCATCACGGAATGAGGAAACCCCATTTTCCATGTAATCCCTGAAGCTGAAGCCCTCGATTCCATTCTCAGATTGCCAATGCTTGTACCTGCTCCAACCATACTTCCAGATACTGTAGGCGATGAACAGACCGCTGAACATAAGCCCATATCCCCAGATATGATCTTGCACCTCTAGAAACTGGGGAAAAGCGACACCTGTTGCCGTGTCCATCTTGATCCAGAGTGCTGCGCTTGGAAGACCGAAGAGGAAGATTGCAACGCTTGTGAAACCCACGGCCTGTGACCTGTCAACGCCGTGATCGACAAAGTTTCTGACACACAACTCGACAGTGGAAATCATAGAGGTCAGTGCGGCGAATGACAGTGCTAGGAAGAAGACTGTTACCATGACTACCTGTACTACAGGCCCTCCCGGAGCCTGTGCGAAGACCTCTGGAAGAACTAGGAATGTAATAGCAGAGCTACCAGCTCCCACAGCACTTAGGGGATCGTCGACGACCGCAAAGACTGCCATCATCACTGTCAGTCCAGCAATGATGCTGATACTGTTATTTGCAAGGCACATGGTTGCGGCGTTGAGGGTAGTGTCCTCGTCCTTTCTCATGTAAACGGAGTACGTGATTGCCATCCCCATGCCTGCTGAGCAGGACCATGCCGATTGAGAAAGCCCACTAATCCAAGTCTCAGGTTCCATCAAGTACTCGGGCTGAATGCTGAACATGTAGACGAAGCCGTCCAATGTTCCGTCGTTGAGGTCCATCACGAAGGCGAGGAATAGGGCTGAGAAAAGAAGGATGAAAAGCGATACCATCAGGATGACGTTTACCTTCTCTATAGCTTTGGCCCCCCTCCATATTGCGGCCATAGTGATTACAACAGCTATGGCCTGGAAGAATATCACATCACTGGGCGATTCAAGGAATGAGTTCCAAACTTCAGTGGTGTCTACCTCGCTTCCCAGCCCTCCCCTGACTGCTGTCTGGAAATAATTCAAGCACCATCCGGTTACCACTGCGTAGTAGAACCCAATAGCCGTGGATATCCACGCAGTCCAAAGGCCCATCCACGCGAAGTTCTTTCCCGCGAAGATTCTGAAGGTTCCAACTGTTCCTGTTCTACTTCTCTTTCCCAGGGCGAACTCAGCGATAATTAGGGGGACTGACCAGATGAACAAGAAGATCAGCCAAGGAACTAGGAAAGAACCCCCTCCGTTAGCGCCCACCATCCTCGGGAATCTCCAGATGTTACCGGTTCCGATTGCCGCACCTATCGTCGCGAAAATCAGTCCCAAGCGCCCACTGAACTCGTCTGATCCGCCTTCTGCCATCAGGAGTCCTCCGGATCATAATCGTCTGGAAGCCCAATTACGCCGCCTTCCTCATCGAACATCGCCCTGAGGGTCAGTCCTAGACCCCCCCACACGAAGCTAGCAATGACAACGAACATCATCAGAGAGAGAACACTTGATCCAAATGAGGCACGATAGGGTATTGCTAGCTCGTAATAGTTGCCTCCTTCCAGCGTGGGGTATGTGAATGGGAACGCTCCATTGGTAGTTCCTAGCATCGCCTTATACTGTATCTTTCCAACAGAGGTGTCAGGAAGAGGTATCTCCGAGTAGAGAATGGTTCCGTTTGAGCCATCCAGAAGGATGCATTGCGTTTCTTGCTCCGCAGTGGGAACTGTGAAGGCTGACATTTTCCACGGAACATCGATCCACTCGGTTGGCCCGAAGTCATCTTGTTGTCTGTTCGGTTGGACAAGTCTCCACATGAGGTGGGTCATGTTGATTTCTGTGGAATACGGGAATGATTCGTCCAAGCAAAGGGAGATAGGAATGTCCCCGTCAGTAACCTGAACTTCCGATGGCTCTTGTAGCCACTGGCTGACAGTGGTATTCTCTATTCCCACAATAGCTCGGTATCTCGGGTCATCAGCCATCTCGACCATGTAGAACGGGACTCCAAGGTTCCTCACCGCGATGTGGGCTATGTCATCGGGATGCTGATGGAAGGCTGTTCCAATCTCCATTGTGTAGCAGTATGAATTGTGAACACCGTAGTGCCAGTCACAGAAATCGCCCGTTGTTGGGTAGAGATCGGAAGACTGCATAGGTGCGTAATCTGTCATCTCTCCCATCTTTACGCCGTGGTAAACCAGGAATTCGTCATCAGGGGTGTAGCAACCTGTGCAATGACCCCATGGCCAAAGGACAAGTTCCGAGCTGTCTCTTATACACATCTGACGCTGCCGACGACATAACGGGTGTAG
>CAXHBZ010000151.1:0-3091 GCA_964015215.1 uncultured Candidatus Poseidoniales archaeon
ATGTTGTAGCGTCTCGTGGGCTCGGAGATGTGTATAAGAGACAGCCTCAACTCTTGCCATTGCCCACTCCTCAAGAGATGCCCTATCCTTTGGCCACTCTGATTCATCCAAGGCCTGAATGGAAGGCGACGGCCACAGTTCCTCATATTCGTAAGCGGGTTTTCCATTATCCAAAATTGGAGATTTTAGAATATCATCTGAATCCCTATGAACTAGTGAAGGAGAATCTCTCATCACTCTGGATATGCATGATTCTGCTGCATTTCCACGTATTATCTGAGGAGGTAATGGCCCTCTCATTTTCAGGATGTTGTTGTAATACCAAAGCCTTGGGCATGATTCCCATGTTACCATTTGTGATGCTGAAAGCCTCCTGTAGGGATCTGCGATATTTGCATCTGGATCCGCTAGGCTAACTGGCACGTTCTTTCACACCGGCTAGAGACGTATCAACCCAACGCGATATGTCTTAAATTCTATGAGCATTGAGCCATATGAGCATCACTTCGGTCCTATCGAAAGTTGGAGTTACCTCGATGATTGCAACAGGGGCTGAGACTTGTCCCGCTATTTGCTCGGCAACTGCAACTGGGACCTCTATCCTAGATTTTTCATTGTCATAGAACATGAATCTCCTGGGTAGGCCTGTAAAATCAGAGATTTCTGAAATCCATGAGTCATGCAGTCCCATCTCCGTGTACACCGCACCGAACATCAGTGTGGCATCGTCACTAAGTGTCTCATGGGGCGATATTGTGGCCTCTCCTCTACGCTTGAACCTCCTCCTCATCTGTCCGGCGTCTTTGTATGAGGAGGTGCAATATTTCAGGTGAAAACCATAAGGTTCTCTCTTCATCCCATCGATTGGGTCTAGAGCACCGATGGAAGCAGCCATGATTCGGTCTCTGATAGACTGGGCTAGCTGGGAAGACCCCTCTGCTCCTGCGGTGATCTCCGTGGACAGGTTAAATCCCCTTAGCTCCATATTTTCGTGATTTCCAACAGTAATTTCCAACTCGTTCAGATTCATGAAACTGATGTCGAATTCCCGCATATCCTCAATAATTTGTAGAAGCTCGTTTTCCTTGTCGGGCTCACAGGGGAGCTCCACGCCTGTGAAGATTCCAGCTTCGGAGCATGCCTTGATTACTTCCTTGTACTCCTTGCTTGAAAGGTCAAGGAAATGGAATCTTATTTCATCAAGTCCTGCATCTGCAAACTCTCTGGCCCATTGAGCTCTAAACGGGATACTTGTGTACATATGGATATGAAAACTATCTCCAAATTCTTGCTTCAGCCTCCTAATCCCCTCTAAACTTCTATCTTTGGCCATTAGTGGATCTCCTCCGGTAATTCCAGCTCCTGTCGCCCTCATCGCTTTTGCTTCCTCTATGACTTCATCGAAGTCATTACATGGCCTCTCGTTGGCATACATGAAATCAATATCTCTTCTGGTTTCTGACAACGGGCAGTAATCACATCTCCAATGACAATTTCCAGTGATGAAGAGAACTAGCTTACTTCCCATCTGACACTGGATGCACCCTTCGCAATCAAGTGAGCTGGGGGGTTCCTCGATGTCGATGAATTGCGCTAACTCAGACATTTTACTCACCACTCGCACTTTTCAGGAGCCATTTATGGAACCCCTTGTCTTTTGACAACTCCGGGTGGAACGTCAGCGCAATCACCCTGCCATTTTTCACTCCCACTATCTCTTCCCCCATTCTCGCACAAACTTCGTTTTCGGAAGAAATGATTCTCGGAGCTCTGATGAAAATCCCAGGAAATTCCCTATCTAACAGAGATGAGTTTACGATTCCCTGAAAGGATTCATTCTGAGGGCCGTATGCATTCCTGTCTATTTGCGCTTCAACAAGTGGAAGCTTTCCGTCTTGGGGGTCAGCGAGAAGTATAGCTCCTGCACATGTCCCTAGGACAGTCTTGGATGGGTTTTGCCTTACCCAATCAAAGATTCCAGGAATCAAATTAGATGATTTATCCTGACCCACTTTCCTCATTGTCGTGGATTCTCCACCCGGTAGAACTATCGCATCTGGATTAGATGATTTAAGTTCATTCAATTTCCTTATCTCGATTATTTCGATATCCAAACCCAAATCTCTGGACGCCTCATTCAATGAAGAGATATGGTCATGTCTGGCTCCCTGCAACATCACTAAGCCGACCCTGATCACGCACCGCCGTCTTGACTTCCAGACAAGAACCCTGCCGTGGAGACGATGGGCTGAAAGACTGAATATCGTGCGTAGGCCATGGGCGGACACGGGCGAAGGCACAATTTTGGTGCTGGGCCAGCGGTGTTACCTTTGGAAGTGGTGAATGATGTGGCATCGTCTCTACCAAATCTGAATAATAGCGGATTCGGACTACTGGAAGTTTCCCACAGGAGCTCATACTTCCAGGAAGTCATTGACTCGGCCACCATCAGAGTGAGGAGGATTCTGTCCGTACCAGAAGACTATCACATACTATTCCTCCAGGGAGGGGCTTCGACCCAGTTCTACATGACAGCCTTGAATCTTCTCAGGAACGGTGACAAGGCCGACTTCTTGGTTACAGGGGGATGGTCACAGAAGGCCCTCAAGGAAGCCAACAGAATAGGTGACTGTGTAGCATCATGGGATGACTCTGACCGGGGATTCAAATCTGTGCCCATGAAAGGGGAGTTTGAAATCAGAAAGGGTGCGAAATACATTCACTACACCTCCAACAACACACTATTCGGAACCCAGTACCACGAGACCCCTGATGTAGGTCGAGGGCACCTAGTGGTAGACGCAAGCTCGGATATTTGTGGCGTTCCTTTAGACGTCTCTGCCCATGATGTGATTTACGCGGGAGCCCAAAAGAATCTGGGACCAAGTGGAGTCACACTGGTGATTCTTTCCCCCTGGGCTGTTTCGAGAATAGGAGAGGGCCTTCCCACGATGCTTGACTACAGAACCCACATCTCAAAGGGTTCGATGTTCAACACGCCGAACACATTCGGGATTTTCGTCTTGGACAGGGTCCTCTCATGGGTCTGTCTCTTATACACATCTCCGAGCCCACGAGACGCTACAACATC
>CAXHBZ010000152.1:0-3087 GCA_964015215.1 uncultured Candidatus Poseidoniales archaeon
GAGTCTCGTGGGCTCGGAGATGTGTATAAGAGACAGTCCTATGAGTGCTGTCCCTGCGAGAATCCTGAAAACCGAATCTGTTGGGTTTTGAGACTCGCCGATATAGGGAAGCGCTAGATCAATGGTGCCTGCGATGATGATTATGTTGAGGAGTGTTCCGACCCCCGGTCGTTCGCGCAGGGGTATCCAGAGAAATAGAACTGCGATGCTAACGAGGAAAGTGGCCACCCCGATGGTCAGGTCGAGTCGCTGCGCTATTCCATCTGCCAGGACCGTCCATGGAGCAACCCCCCACTTCGCACTGATGATCACCGCATCACCGAGGCCGAATAGGAACAATCCAATTAGGAGGATTAACACCGTTGGTGGTTCAGGGGTCATGGTCAACGTTTCATTCGAGCTCCACCAGGTGACTGGGACGTCTTTCCCGAGTTTTGGACTGGGTTTTGCATTCATGAGCTCTCATCCCACCAGTTTTGTTGGTCCACACCATTTGTATCTGGTTTCCCAGTTTCCATATCCGATACCATTCTTGGATGGTGCCTCAAACAATACTGTGACTCTTGGTATTTCATAGCGTTACAACCGTCAATCACGCAATCATTGTCAACCATAGCGGACTGGGCTTGATTGAATTTCTCCTTGTTGCCATTGCCTAAAGCCCCCTTCGCTATCTCGATGGATGAGCCGAATAGACTACGGAATATCTGCCTTGCAAAATAATCCATCCAACCCATGGTCTAGGTTCGTTTCGGTTACATAATAGGCTTTTCCAAGCATCCTAATATGATTTTCTTGATTGTATTTCATTCACCCATTCAAAGTACTCTTGTATGGATTCTACTGGCCACCAAGTGATTTCCGGGACGTCATAGGGATGTGTTGACTGTATTTTTGATACCAGACTGTCTTTTGTCTTAACGGGGGCAGTCATTTGTACATGCCATTCTAATTCGCTGACCACTTCTTGTTGCCATCTATACATAGATGTGACTTTTCTCATATCGACGCATGCTACCAGATTCGAGTCGATTAGCGCTTGGCACCATTGGCCCAATTCTGCCTCATTCATTTTACCGGGAAGGGTGGTTTGAACCATCATTATCTCGCCACTCATGACGGGTGTGGTGAGTGATGCAATCATCAACTCAGTGGTGAATGTTGAAGTCTAGGAGCCGAACATGGAGGTTCAATGGGCGACACGGAGGAATGGAAGAAGCCCATTGAAACGGGTCCCATCCCTGAATCTGGAGATGTGTTCGATGTGATTGTAGTAGGGGGTGGACCTGGTGGTTCAGCCGCAGCAAGTTATCATGCCATGGCCGGATCTCGTGTGCTTCTCTTGGAGAAAGAAGTTTGGCCCAGAGACAAGATATGTGGAGATGCCGTCGGGGGAAAATCCCTTTCCCATGTTGCTGAACTGGGTGTGAAGGGTATGATCGAGAAGACCCCTCACTACAGGGTAGACTCGATTATTTTCTCATCATCAGACGGATCCGAAGTCCGTGTTATGCTCCCGGAAGAAGATTTTGAAAGAATGGAAGCAGGATACGCTCTTCCTCGCCTTCAATTCGATTATATGATGTTTAAACAAGCCACTGAATTGGTCATCAAATCTGGAGGTGCTGTCATTCAAGAATTCACGGTTAAAGATGTGGATGTAAATAAGGGAGACGAAGGTTCAACCATTACTGGCATTACGGGTTTCGTTGGCCATAGAAAAAAGGGGGCAATGCGCTCCTATTCATCTGCTTTAACAATCGGGGCAGGGGGTTACAATTGCCCAGTTGCACGTACCATTACGGAATCTGTCTACGAAGAGCCCTTTCGCGAGGCAGACCATTTCTGTGGAGGATATCGGGAATACTGGACGGGGGTAGAGGGGTGCGATGGTGACACGGGGCCTATCGAGATTCACTTCATAGACGAGGTTAATCCTGGTTATTTCTGGATTTTCCCGGTTAATGAAAACGTTGTGAATGTGGGTGTTGGAATGGTGATTTCAGAGCAACGTAAACATGGAGGTATGCGTTCTTCATTGAAAAAGATGCAAAAGTGGATTACCACTGAGTCTGATCGTTTCAGTAATCGTTTCAAAAAGGCCCAGATGGTGGAAGGAAGCGGTCGTGGCTGGCAACTTCCTTTCGGGTCGCCTAGAAAGTCGCCGGCATCATTCCAGCCACGGCGCAATGCGATGGCAGGCGCCATGTGCATTGGTGACTCTGCTAGTCTGGTAGACCCTTTCACAGGAGAAGGTATTGGCAATGCTCTTCTTTCAGCCAAGCTCACGACCGAATTCTTCGACCCGAAGGAGCATTCAGAGGGATTCCCGGAAGATCAGGCTACGGCATATATGGAGGCCTTGTGGGGAGAGCTCGGAAATGAGCTTAGCAACTCATATAGATTACAAGGGATAGTGAAAAGAAAGCGGTTGATGAGTTGGTTTGTCCGTCGTGCTTCCAAGAAGCCAAAGATTGGGGAGATACTAACCGAAATGATAGCCAGCAAGGAAAGTCAAGAAAATCTCTACAGCAAATGGTTTTTGTTCAAAACCATCGTTCTTCCATGAGGATTTAGTTTGATGATAATTGATGAAAGAATGGATGGGATAGAGGCCGTATTCCTTGACCTAGATGGGACGATTTACCTAGGTGGAGTCTTGATAGAAGGGGCTTCTGAATTCCTAGATAGGCTTGAAAATAAGGGGATTAGACGATTTTTCCTGTCCAACAACTCTAGTCGGTCAGTTTCACAATATCTGAAGAAATTGGATCATCTTGGCATTCCAGCGAAAGAGGAGGAGATCCTACTTTCAACACATGACCTTCTGAGATGGTTGGAGGCTGAGGGAATTGACGATACCTTCCTTGTAGGGACGCAAGGGATGAGGGATATGCTTGAGGCAAGAGGGATACATACACATTCGAAAAGCCCTCAAGCAGTCGTGCTGGGTTATGACACGGAGATATCATATCAAAAATTGAGTGATGCCTCTATTCATCTTCACGCAGGAGTACCCCTCGTGGCAAGTCATCCTGATCTCTGTCTCTTATACACATCTGACGCTGCCGACGACATAACGGGTGT
>CAXHBZ010000153.1:0-3077 GCA_964015215.1 uncultured Candidatus Poseidoniales archaeon
TCCGAATACGTATATCATTCCGTTGAGATCAGAATCGAGTTCTTGTGACAAAAGTGAACCACTGTTCATTTTTACATGAATTAGGCTAATCGGGATTTTCGTGTCTATAGCCGATTGTTCGCCCAAGCATTCCCCTGCAATCACCCTTGCCCATACCCCGTTCTTTTCTACCGTGGGGGATTCAGACGAAGGGACCTCCTGATATCTAGGGCGCATCATTTTGTGAGATGCGGGAAGATTAACCCAAATCTGGAATCCATGGGTCCTTCCTCCTTCTCTGAGTATCTCCTCATGTGGCTCCTCGCAGTGAATTATTCCACGTCCTGCCGTCATCCACTGGACGTCTCCTGGATTCAGCTCTCCGCTGTTTCCCGCGCTGTCTTCGTGTCTCATTCTGCCATCTAACAGGTAGGTGACTGTCTCAAAACCTCGATGGGGATGCCAAGGAGCTCCAACGGCCTCACCTGGGCCATAGTCTGATGGCCCCATCTCGTCAATGAGGAGGAAGGGGCTCAGTATTTTCCCCATTCTGAAAGGGCGACGCACTTTGAATCCTCCACCTTCGGTGGCAATGTGGGTCGGGACAATCTCACTGACATGTCGAAGAGTACGCACAGACTTTGCTATTTCTGATAACACTTAATTGCTAGTATCCAAATGTGATTCAACTAACAGCTGGTAGCAACAGTCCAGGCTTCCTCAGTATCCTGAGGATTGGTATTGTTAGGATCGTTCTCCTGATCTCCTCCCTGCTCTTCATAGTCATAGAAGGAGGTGTACGTTACAGCTGTGCCGTCTGACCAAGGAGAGGATTGAGTTACGGATACTGTGAATTCGTAACAACCGTACTCGTCTGTTCCCCAATCCTCTATCGGGATATATCTCGTATTGAGGTTGAAGTCATCTACTGACCCTTCAAGTGGAAGTTGGGACCCTTCAGCACCGACATTGGCGGATCCTCCTCCATACTGTCCGTTCCCAGAGTCCCATTGAGCGAGTCCATTGACAACAGTGACAGTGGGATAAGATATCGCCACTGTACCACTTTCATGGACGAGATTAGCATCCAAGGTGTAATCAGCATAGGGGAGCCCACCAGGGGGATTGGAGCCAATGGCGTCAAGTCCGGCCCATGCTGTTAGGGCAACTCCTATGACACACGAGTCCTTGGAGCTGTCACAGTCTGCTCCGGTTCCTATTGAGGCAGCAGTAGCGCTTTTGACATCATCAATCGTCCTCTGGAGATGGATGGACTGTAGCAGGAATGAAGCTTCAGACGATCCAGCTGAAACAGTGACAACATAGTCATCTGAGGAATGCGAGTTTCCTGAATACCAGTCGGATACCGTGAGGCTTATCTCACCGTAGTCCCCAATGCCATCTGATCTGTCGATAGAAAATGGGAGATTCTGCTCATAAACCAACTCTCCCCCGTAAGTTATCGAGACATCAGCTGAGGAAGCTGGAGATGAGCCCCTGATAGTGAGTGTGATTTCCGAGGAGTCGTCCGATAGCTCGCTTTCAGAAATGGTAATGGACTCGGAGAAAGTCATCCCTGCGATGTACGGAACCGAAGCCAGCATAATGTAACATATTACCAAGACAACGGTTTTTTGTCTGCCTATTCCATTCCAAACGAGATAGAAAGAACCGGCAAACAACGCCAGTGGAATTAGTCCGAAGGGAATTGGATCGACGATGTCTTGGAGCGTGTAGCTGTCCAGAAACCACATCAGAACGAATGCCAGAAAACCAACTACTGCACCAATCTTGACAGTTAATGTTAGTTCAAATTTTTTGGAGGCTATGGGCTGGGGCAATGCCTCCGCGACTACCTCATTAACCATCGATTCGCCTTCAGAGGACATTTGTTGCCCCATAGCCTTCTCCAACAATCCTCCGCCGCTCATTGTAGTCCCTCTGTCATTTCAAGGAAGGAGCTCAGGTTATCAACCCGTTGCTAGAGAGCATCGAAATTATGTCAACGTTAGAATATTCTAGAATCCATCGGAACGAAATTGCCGTCTTCATCCTGTTCCAGGACCTGCCCGTCTCTCTTACCGCCAACGAAGGCGGCGGCTGCTAGTGCAGTCATCATCATTGAGCCCAGCATTCCGAACCCTGGAAGATAGACTCCTCGGATGTAGATCGTCATTGATTGGACCATGTAGTTCGGTATACCTTCAGTTCTCACTGAATACTCAGAAGTTGCCTTGAACTGCAAATTGAAGAATTTGTCTGTCCATCCTTGGTTCTTCGGAGTTCTGATCTGAACACGCACCTTCTCTGGAGGAGCTGAAGACTCTATCTCCACGGAGACCAAGGGGAGGCTGATCTGGAACCCCTCATCGTTGAGTTCATCGTAATTCACGATTTCAACATTAAACCTGTCCATGGCATTGCCATCATTGTAAACATCAAACGACATTAGCACGTCAACTCTGGGCCTGAGTTGCATGAATGCAACGTCAGAGGCGACTCTGAGTCTGCTGAATTGTTTAATCACAGCTAGTACTTTGTAAGTTGTCGGGGCCCCATTTGGCCATGTAATCCCGTCAGCCTGAACCACTTGGGCCGTTATGGAAATTTGGTGTTGCCCTTCTGGCATTCTCAAGTCTGCTCTTAGGATCACCTGGAAGCTGACATCTGCTCCTGAGCCGACGGACATGGACGCAGGACCAGCTGAAATCAACGCACCCGACTGAATCTGAAGGTCTACCTTCTCGCTGTGAACCGTTGGATTTTGGAGGGTACAGTAGACGATTGATGTTCTGGTTGCGCCGGGGTAGACTTCGATTGGTTGAGGGTTATCGCAGGTCAGGGTGATATCTGGTGTGGGATTCGTCTGAGCGTGAACGGAAGCAGCCCCCGCCCACGTGCTCAGGAAGTAAACCATCAGAATCAGCATGCTGGTCCTCACTGAGCTTCGGCCTGACATCATAGCAAGGGCGCTCAAGACCGTATTTATGACTTCGCCCCATCCGCATACAAAAATGTGGAAAATCCTGAGTTGTAATGGTAGTGGTGGACCCGACCGGATTTGAACCGATGACCACTCGGTTATGAGCCGAGCGCTC
>CAXHBZ010000154.1:0-3065 GCA_964015215.1 uncultured Candidatus Poseidoniales archaeon
AGAACTCCCAGGGGCATTTTTCGAAACGCACGAATAGACGCTGCTCATATCTTCGCTTTCACGCCTATTCAGCTTGTTCCCAATTGGTTTCAGGTTCTTTTCACATCCCGCTAAGGATACTTTTCAGCTTTCGCTCACGCTACTTGTCAACTATCGGTCTCGAGTAGTATTTAGGATTGGAAGTAACTGCCTCCCATATTCACGCGCGATATCCAACGCACGCTACTCTGGATTCGTCACTTGGCCCTATCTAGTACGTGTACGGGACTTTCACCCTCTATGGTGCGCCGTCCCAGGACGACTTCCACTTCCTAGAATCGGGCTACAGACGATCCTAACCCCACATCTCCCCAAGGTTTCCCAAGGGGATTCGGTTTGTCCTATTCCGTTTTCATTCGCCACTACTAACGGAATCTCTTTTGATTTCTATTCCTCCCCCTACTGAGATGCTTCAGTTCGGGGGGTTCCCTTTCCTTCACTATATCGAGGAATGGCACTGAGTGCCAGGAGGTCCAATTCAGCAATTCGCGGATCCATGAGATTCATGCCTCTCCCCGCGACTTATCGCAGCTTGTCACGACCTTCTTCGGCTCTCGAGCCGAGCCATCCCCCAGTCGGGTTGTAGCATCTTGTGATTCCACATACCCACCTGTGTGAGTCCTCTGGTATTCCAGGCATATCAATTCAGGTTTCTCTGACCACTACGTCTCCCCGCGGGGCGAAGCGGTCTCAACCTTCTTACCCTGATACACGACTGTACCAAGGAGCACACAAAGCATCCCGGCGACCTACATTCGGTATATGAAGTAACCGGGGTCTATGGCTTTACAAGATATTTTGAAACATCTCTCAGTAGCACGGTTATTCATCGAAGTCAGGCGTTTCTCGGAGGCCGAAAATTAGGTTTTTTCTTGATGGTTGATTTGGTTGATCCTCCATGCCAAATGGAATATTGTTAGAAAATTGGGTTTTTTCGTTGTTTTCTTGTAAATTTTCAATTTCTGGCAAATCGGGTGAACCTTCGAGACCAAAGACAGGAACATTAGAGATATTCCCATTCGGAGATTGGAGGTTGAATGGTAGTTTCACCTCTTCTGAAAAATTGTCCTCTGGAGCGGTGCTTTCGCGGGACTCTATTCCCTCGGCCCCCGGAGCCCCGCAGGTGAGGCAGGTATCCCCACGAAACGACAATCCACAGACCTCGCATGTGTCCATGGCGATGGCTTGAGGCTCCTTATCTTGATGCTGTCGACTACGAGATTACTCTGCCTCGTAGTGAGAGGTCTCCGAAGCCGCACTACCGTATATGTACGGAAGTGTTGAGAGGGAGGCTATCATCATGACAACTATTATTCCCCACTTGATTGTTTCATTAGGCCAGTCAATGGCATACCTAACTACGCAATAAACGGTGGCTAGAGCGACACTCAATATCATAATTGGGAAACCAGTCTTGAAGAATCTATTGAAAGAGATGTCGTTCCCAGACTCTTCTGCCAAGCCAGCTGCAACCACGTTTGCTGAAGCTCCAATTATTGTCCCGTTTCCTCCTAGGCAAGCCCCGAGAGCCAATGCCCAGGCCAGTGGACCCAAGGCAAGGTTTAGTTCTGGATCACTCGCTAGTTCTATTACTACAGGAACCATCGTTGCGGTGTATGGTATGTTGTCTATGAACGCTGAGGCAATTGCAGATACCCACAGGAGGAGTAGTACAGCAACCATGAGCCTGTTCTCTTCGGAGGCTTGAGAAATGGCATCCGATATTCCCGTTGCAATAGCGTCAATCAGTCCCATGTACTCTAATCCGTGTATCATGATGAATAGGCCAGCAAAGAAAATTATGGTAGTCCACTCAACTGCATCCAACTGTTCTTCAACATGGTGTGGAGATGTGACGAGAAGCATTAGAACGGCCCCTCCAAGAGCTATTGTCGCGACTGTGAACATTGGGTGAGGGAAGCTTGAGTGCGCGAAGAATGCCAAGATAACTAACGTGAGGATAAATCCAGACTTCTTTAGAAGTTCAGGGTCCTTGATATTGTATCTCAGTCTCAGCAAATCTAGATTTCTATGCCTCTCGCCAGACAGCCCCTCGGATTCAATTTTTGAGAGTAGCCAAAAGGATGGGGCCATGGCAATCACTACGGCAGGGCCCACATGGATGATGAAATCAATGAATGCTATTCCCTGGTCTGCAAGCATTACGTTATTTGATAACGCCTGACTATTAAGTTGAGCTCCAATGATGATGTTCGGAGGATCTCCAATCTGAGTCGCGGCCCCTCCTATGTTGGAGAACATAACTTCGGCTATGATAAGTGGAACTGGTTCCAAATTCAAAACCTTCGCAATTTGTATGGTTACCGGCACAATCAGAAGAATTGTCGTTACATTATCCAAGAAGGCTGAGAACACCGCGGTTATAGTGCAAAGAATGAAAGTAAGCCTCCAAATTGAACCTCCGCTGAATGCGTAGGCCTGCACTGCAGCCCACTCAAAGACGCCAGTTCTACCTAGAATGTCTACTATGATCATCATGCCTATTAGAAGGCCGATCGTTTCCTCATCTATCCATGTAACTACGGTCCCTAGGTCTGGACCGTTTCCTACATAGTGGAGAGTTACCACTGCAGCAATGCCACCGACTGCCGCAGCTAAGGCCCTGTGTACTATCTCGAAGACAATTAGAGCGTATACGGCTATTAGAATGGCGAAGGCGGCGGGAACTGCCCAATCAGGCATTTCAGACGGAGTCCATGCCCCTGAATCCACACCTGCCGCTAATGCCCTTGTGATGTACATGCATCTTCGAAGGAAATAATGCCTAAATATGTCACTGTGGAAGAGCCTTAGTTCAATTCAATCAGTTGCCTGACCATAGAACCACAACATTCCCCCTGCTGAATGATATTCTGGAGGAGGTCGATGAGGCAAGGGAAGAAAACAGCTCGGACCTTTTGTCAGAGTCGCTTACCACTCCTCTGTTAATTTTTATTTTGACAATCGATCTCTTTGAAAGCTGGTCTGTAATCTCATCAATCACTGTGTCAATTACGCCTGATTTT
>CAXHBZ010000155.1:0-3049 GCA_964015215.1 uncultured Candidatus Poseidoniales archaeon
CTCTTCTTTCAGAGTTTCCGGAAAGTCGCGTCTTTGATGTGCGCCCCTACTCTCTTTTCTTGCTATAGCGGACCTTATGGTAGCTTCCGCACTATCTATGGAGCCCAGTAAATCTAGTGCCAAGGCGAGGTCGGAAAATCCTTCCGCACTTGGTCGCACATCTACATCGGACGAAGCCTCCTTGATTTTCATCAGCTCTTTCAGCCCCTCTTCAAGGCCCTTCCCAGATCTCATCACACCACAGTGATTCCACATTATGTTCCTTACTGCTCTCTGAAGAGGCCTCGCCAGCTGTTCTCCTTCGGTCGTTAGGGCATCCAGCTCATCCATCGCCTCCCGAATTACGCTTCTGCTCCTAATCTGGAAATCCAAATCCGAGGAGAACTTTGACGCCTCGCTTCCTGCAATTTTACCAAAGACCAATATCTCTGCAAGAGAGTTACCTCCTAGTCTGTTGGCTCCATGGACACCTGAGGTACATTCGCCAGCAGCATACAATCCCATTACACCAGTGGAGTGAGTTTCCGGATCGACTACTACTCCTCCCATGCTGTAGTGGGCAGTGGGTGCAACTTCCATCGGTCCCTTGGAAATATCGAGCATTTGAGACTCCATGAATTGCCTATACATTCGGGGAAGCTTTTCCAAAATTACCCCCTTCTCAACATGGCTAATGTCTAATAGAACCCCATTGTTTTCAGTTCCTCTGCCCTCTTGGATTTCTGTGTAATTTGCAAGTGCGACCCTGTCTCTGGTCGAAAGCTCCATCCTCAACGGGTCATATTTTTCCATGTATCTCTCTCCTACGGAATTAATTAGTCGGCCCCCTTCTCCTCTTACTGCCTCAGTCACCAATGTTCCTGAAAGTGACTCTGGGTGAACCATTCCGGTCGGGTGGAACTGGACCATTTCCATATCAGCAAGTCTGCATCCAGCATTAAGTGCCAATCTCATAGCGTCTCCTGTATTCTCATCTCTTCTGGAGGAGCTTCTTCTCCAAATTCTGGTATGCCCTCCGGCTGCTAAAACAACAGAATCAGAGAGAAAGACCGTCCTCTGACCGGAGTTGATGTCGAACCCAACAGCGCCAAAGCATCGCCTCTGTCCATTCTGAGTATCTACCAGTAGCCTAGACACATACGTCATGTCGATAATAGGTATCTGCAACTCTTCAACTTTCGATACTAGGGTATTGAGGATTGCACGGCCTGTGTAATCGCCGGCATAACAGGTTCTCCTGTATGTGTGCGCGCCAAAATACCTCTGATCCAATTTACCATCACTGTTCTTGGCGAATGGGGCACCCCATGAGACGAGCTCTTCTACACGTGCTGGGGCGTCCTTAACCAAGATCTCTACTGTCCTAGGGTCCCCAATATTGTAGCCCTCTTGGTACGTATCAACAAAATGATGTTTCCAGTTGTCCTGTGGATCTACTGTTCCGAGGGCGGCGTTTATGCCTCCAGATGCTAGAGTGGTGTGTGCATCGTTTCTTATCCTCTTTCCAATTACCAAAACCTCGCACCCAGAGTTGTGAGCTGAGATTGCGGCCCTTAGGCCCGCTCCTCCTGAACCAATCACCAAAACGTTACATATCCTTGTCCTGTAATTTCCAACCATGCTCCCACGCTCATTTTTTTGTTCCGAAAATAATTGCCCTGACCTGTGTTTCATAGGTCTGTTTTTTCATTTTGTTGCAACGATTCCAATCTAATGAACGTAACGGGAACGTTCCCTCCTGAAAACTGTCCCGTGCAATACAAATCATCATTTACAATCCAAAAATTTGTTATTCGCAGATTTGAAAACTTACCCTAGAAAATAAGACTCATCGTTTTCGATTTTTTTTGAATGACCGCTAATCTCAGACAGATATACCTGTGTGGAATTTACCTTGGAACAATCTTGAAATATCGATGCGTTAGAGTAGCCTCATGGAAGATTATGGTCTTGAATCCTCTCTGTGCTCAAATTGTGGTTATATGCCAGGAGCATGGCTACCGGGCCTCCCATGTCCAGATTGTGGCGAGATGTTCATCTAAGCCAGACCTGAATAATCGGCCTCCGCCTCTTCCATTTCTATTTCTTCAACATCCATCTGCGCCAATTGTAGTTTTCCTGACAGTTCGTCATTAACTGCGTGCCAGTATGAGTAAGATTCCAGAACCCATATTCCAGACTCCCGACTACCGTTGCCACTTTCCTTTACCCCTCCGAAGGGTAGATGTGCCTCAGCGCCTGTTGTTGAGTTGTTTATACCAGTCATCCCTGCTTTGATTCCTGTTTTGAATCTATAAGCTTCCAGTCTGTCATTAGTGTAGCATGCACTCGATAGGCCAAAGGGAGAAGCGTTGGCTAAGCGCAAAGCATCATCAAAATCCTTGGCCTTTACGACTGTTACAACCGGGCCGAAAATTTCCTCATGGAAGCATCTCATATCTTCCTTGACACCCTCGTAAACGTGAGGCCACATGTATACTCCCTCCTCTGCTTTCCCGACAAAGCCTTCTGGATGATTGCCTTCAGTGATTCTTCCCGATCCCCAGAGTTTGGTAGCACCATCTGATTCACATATTTCCAATCCCTTCAGGAAGTCATCTCCGTATTTCTCTGAGAGCATTGAGCCATAGAGAACTCCCTCGTGACGCATCGAGTCACCGATTCTAGTTTCTGCGACCTTCTTCATGAATTTTGACATGAAATCTTCGTATATTTCCTCGTGGATGATCAAATTACCAAGGCTAGTGCAACGCTGACCAGCAGTTCCGAATCCTGCCCAGTATGCCCCCTCAACAGCGTTATCTAAATTTGCTGAAGGCATCACAACCAGTGGATTCTTCCCTCCCAGCTCCAGTGAAGCACTGACTAGGTTTCTTCCACAAGCCTCTCCAATCATCTTCCCCACAGGGGTACTGCCAGTGAATGAAATCTTGTCTACCATTCCCAAATCGGTTGCATCGACCAAATGCTGACCAGCACCACTTCCTTTTCCGTGCACAAGATTGATTACACCGCTGTCTCTTATACACATCTGACGCTGCCGACGACA
>CAXHBZ010000156.1:0-3022 GCA_964015215.1 uncultured Candidatus Poseidoniales archaeon
AACATGAAGGGTTGATAATGTGCCTTTCAGACAGACTACTGGATGAGTCCCTTGAGGTACGCAAGGAGGCCATGAATTCTCTTAAGAAAATGGCTCCGGTTTTTCCATCGGGATGTGAGCAATTGTTGAGAAGGGAATTGCGCCACAAGGAGAAAAGGCATAGAGAGAGCGCATTTTCCGCTCTCAGATCGACGTCAGAGAGGTGGGCTGAAACTGGTTGCCTACACATCGATGAGCTCATCCGAGAGGACGACGTTGACTTAAGGAGAAGAGGGGCATCGGTTTTGAGAGTCTTGACTACTAAGGCTGGGGCCGAGGGATGGGATCTGATTGGTTGGTGTTTGGAAGATGAAGATGCCGAAGTTAGGAGGAGGGCTTCAAAGACCTTGGTTTCATTGGCGGGAGTCGAGCCTCGAATTGCGGCAATCCTAGTAGAGGTGGCTATGTCAGATGACGATGCAGCAGTAAGGAAATCAGCGATCGGCGCACTGAAAAAGCTAGACATGGAGAGTCCGAGAGTATCAAGGATGGTTGTTGATGGGGCCCGAGATAGGGATTATGAATTGAGAAAGGCCTGTATAGGACTCCTATCGATAATCCTCAGTGGAACTGAACTGAGGGAAACAGCAAAAGAATTGTTACGTCAAGAAACCCGCACAGATTTACGAAAAAGGCTCTTATCCTTGTCAATGGATCTGGAAATGGATGGAACTGAAGACCAGAAAAATAGCTATCTAGCCCCCCTAGAATACATACAAGAAGATGAGGAAATCGCCGTCGACAGGTTAGTAGACAGGGAAGATGAGAAGGGTGAACATCATAAACACGGGGTGAGTCGCGGGGAAAGCGAGGGAAGCACATGAGTGACCATGTCGATGAAAAGGCGGAAAGATTTGAGCGCCTGTGGGAAGGAATGACGCCCAAGGGATACAACCGCTCCAAGGCACTCAAATTCAGGCAATATATGAGACAGCATGTCCTCCAGAAGTTCCACAAGAGAAAGCCGACACAATTCACCTCAGTTCAAGACAATCACTACAATCACAATTTCTCCAGCAAGGACCAGTTCCTTACCAAGGAGAACTGCAAGAAGTACTGGATGGGTGAGCTCCAGGCCGAGATCAAAGAATCGGAGAACTTCTGATTCTGAGGCGGTTACATGAATAAGTCCAATTCAGGTTTCGACAATTGGGGCCTAGAGGACTTCATATCGGATGCCATAAGGGAAAGAGGATGGACCGAGCCAACTGAAATTCAGGTTGAGTCTATCCCCCACGCTAGAAGGGGGAGAGACATCGTTGGGCAGGCAAGAACCGGTTCTGGGAAAACTGGTGCATTCGGCATACCTCTGTTAGAGAAATGCTCCCCTTCTGGAAACGTCCAAGCAATCATCCTCTGTCCGACTAGAGAGCTTGCCGTGCAGGTATCCGATGAATTATCAATCCTACAGGGAAAGAAGGGGCTTTCCATACAGACTGTTTATGGAGGTACTGACATCGAGAAACAGGCTAAGGGACTTCAGGAAGGAGCCGATATCGTTGTCGGAACTCCGGGAAGAGTAATTGATATGTCAAAAAGGGGGCATTTGAGTCTTGAAACTATCTCTTTCTTCTGTTTGGATGAAGCCGATAGGATGCTTGACATGGGATTCTTCCCTGATGTACTTTGGATTTTTGACAAAACGATTAACAGGAAGCAAACCTTGCTTTTTAGCGCTACTTTCCCACAAGAAGTTCTTGACGCGGCTGAAGAGTTCCTAACTGATCCTGTACATGTGATGAGCGAAGACCTTGAGGTCGAGGTCCCGGAAATAGATCAATTTGCTGTAAGGATTGGCAGAGCCAATAAGCTCTGGGC
The DNA here is from genome assembly GCA_964015215.1 of uncultured Candidatus Poseidoniales archaeon. Taxonomy (GTDB): domain Archaea; phylum Thermoplasmatota; class Poseidoniia; order Poseidoniales; family Thalassarchaeaceae; genus MGIIb-O5. The sequence continues at coordinate 1,858 of CAXHBZ010000156.1, forward strand.
CCTGGGTAGAATATTGGGCAATTCCGGAGACGAGTCTCAAATACTCATTTTCTCCAATACTAAGAGGATGGTAGATTTAATCGTAGAAAGGTTGGCAAAATTCAGGTTTAGGTCGGTTGGGTTACACGGGGATATGCCACAGGGCAAAAGGGAGAAGATACTCAAGTCTTTCAAAGACGGCTCAGAGAAAATTGTCGTTGCAACGGACGTAGCTGCTAGGGGTTTGGATGTAGATGGAATTACACATGTGATAAACTATGACCTCCCTGATGATACAGAGGTGTATGTACACAGGATCGGAAGAACCGGAAGAATGGGCAAGAAAGGTGAGTCCTGGAGCTTCGCTTCCGGAGCTGAAGTTCAGCTTGTGGACAAGATTTGCTCTACATGGGGGCTTACCATACCCTTTGTTGATCCACCCGCACTCCCCGAGGGAAGAGATCGGGACTTTGTACCAAAAAGGGATGATTGGGACGAAGTATCGGATCCTTTCGGAATGGTCAGAGTCAAGATGAATACAGCTTCTACTGACAAAACCCGTAGAGAAATAGTGGACTGGATTGTTTCCGAGGCAAGGATTCCGGAGATAGCGATTGGCGAGGTAGAGAGAGGCGCTCAAACTACTGTAGTCGAGATTCATGTTGAGAAGGTAGCGTATGTGATTGACGTTATCAAAGGTAGAAAATTCGATGGTCTTTACTTGGACCCGCAAATTGAGGGTGCCTAAGCGTCGGATTCAAACGGACTGTCTCTTTGGCCTTTCTGTGAATCAAGTGAGTTCAGAATCCAGAACGTTGAATTTACTCGGATTCTTCTGTCCAATACCAATAAATGAGACTAGGATAGCATTAGGGGAATGCTCAGAGGGAGACACAATCAAAATATTATGTGATGACCATGAGACTCTCAGAGATATTCCGTTACTATGCGATAGAATGGGTGTGACTCTTCTGTCTGTCGACGAGAATGCAGGGGAGTATACTTTCATGATTGCCAAAATAAAACCGGGGGAGGGGCCCCAGTGACGAAGACCAACTTGAGAATCAAGGAAAGCGGAGACATTCCGGCTGACGCTAGGCTTCCAACTGGCAGAGGCGATTTTAGAATTCGTGTTTTTCACGATTCGATCAGTGGCCTGGATCATGTGGCTCTTACTTTAGGAGCT
>CAXHBZ010000157.1:0-3019 GCA_964015215.1 uncultured Candidatus Poseidoniales archaeon
ATAAGAGACAGGATAAACAATGTTCTTGGGTTTCCGTACATCTTCAGAGGAGCTTTGGATGTGAGATCCACTAGAATAACCGAGGGGATGAAGATGGCTGCCACAAAGGCGATTGCTGAGTTGGCTAGGGAACCAGTCCCTGATGATGTTCTCTCTGCCTATAATGGTGAACAATTACAATTCGGTCCCGAGTATATCATCCCAAAGCCATTCGATGCTAGAGTGTTAATCTGGGAGGCTAGTGCAGTCGCATTAGCAGCAGTCGATGAAGGAGTGGCAGGGATCGAGAAGGGTCAATTTGATTTTGAGAGGTATAGAGAGGAGCTTGAGGCTAGATTAGGCCTCACTAGGTCAATAATGAGAAGAGTCATCAATCGAGCGAAAAGGGACAAAAGGAAAATAGTCTTCTGCGAGGGAGAAGATCCTACTGTCATTAAGGCGGCATCCCAATGTATTTCTGAGGGAATTTGTGAACCAATCCTCCTCGGTAATATTGAAAGAATTGAGGCGGTCAAAGAGGAACTCGGACTCACTTTCACTTGTGAAGAGATCGATGTTAGGTATGACCCTAGGAGAAGAGGCTCTTATGCAGAGGAGTTGCATCATATTCGCGGCCGAAAGGGAATCACACTGGAAGATGCCACAAGATTGATGAAGAACTCGACTTATTTCGCACCTATGATGGTTCATATGGGAGATGCAGACGGGTACCTGGGAGGAGTTTCTCATCATTATCCAGACATAGTGAAACCCTGTCTCCAGATTATAGGGCCTGAGAAGGACTCCCACAGAATTGTCGGGATGTACATGATGACCGTCAATGGTGAGTTAATGTTTATTGGAGATGCAACAATAAACATCTACCCAGATTCCCGAACTTTAGCTGAGATAGCTGTACAGACTGCCAAGGTGGCGAGAAGGTTTGGAGTGAAACCCAAAGTCGCTATGCTATCTTTCTCAAACTTCGGCACATCCTCGGAGATGAGAACAGACAGGGTCGAGGAAGCAATTTCAATAGCTCGAGAACTGGATCCGGAACTGATTATAGATGGCCCTATGCAAGCGGATACTGCTCTTGTCAGCGATATACAAAAAGAATATCCATTCATGTCTTTTGAAGGCCCAGCTAATATCCTAATATGCCCAAACCTAGCATCGGCAAACATCGCCTACAAACTCCTTCAGAGAATAGCGGGAGCGGAGATGACAGGGCCTATTCTCGAAGGGCTTTCCAAACCAGCACATGTTCTGCAACGAGGAGATAGTGTCAGAGATGTCGTACACATGGCAGCGATTTGTGCTGTGGACGCTCAAAGACACGATTGGCAAAAGCTGTGATAATGCCTTGATGGTTCAAGAGGCGCAATATCAGTTGGATTGAAGCTATCCAATTTGGATTACTTAATGCCACCCTTGACATATCTCTGAGTCCACTTCATCTTTCGTGGATTTCTTTTCAGCTTGAGAGCATTCTTCCTAGCCTTGCTGTCTCTGAACCACATAACTGACCCATCTCTTTTGACGTACATCATACCCGTTCCGGGCTCGATTTCCTCACTTGTGAAACTGCATACTCTCGTTTCCGGCATAATCACACCTCACCTGTTGCCTAGGCGTCGCGCCTCTCTACCAGTATCCTTCAGCATTAGGATGTCTCCGACTCTAACGGGACCCAACACGTTTCTGGAGATGATTCTGCCTATGTCCCTTGGATTGTTGGAGTCATCAACCCTGACCTTTACCTGGATAGCCTCTCCGCTCATACCAGTCCTTCCGACAATTTCAACGACCTCTGCGGGCCATGATTCTTGAGCCAAACTTCCAGCCTCCAATTTACTTTGACAGAGCCTCGTAGTGACTCTTGACTTCGTTGAACAGATCTTGAGCTTCCTTCCCTACTTCCAGAATGGCCACTGCAGCCGTTCTGGTTCCTGCAGTCATTCCAGCTGAGTCAGCTAGATATCCTTGGTCTTCCACGTAAATGAACGGAATCCCCTTCTCTCTGCAGATCATCGGGACATGAGCCAGTAACTCTCCTGGATTGACATTCTCGGCCATTACGATCATCGTGGCACTTCCCCTTTCGGCAGCCTTGGTGACCTCATTGGCCCCTTTCTTGATTTTACCGTCCTTTGCAATCGCTTTCACAAGTTCGTAAACTTGGTCTTGTATGTCTTTAGGGGTCTCAAACGCTATATGAACACTCATTGGATACATCTCCTCGTGCTGGGTAAGCCCTCGCAGGACATGGCTGATATAAACGCAACGTATCGTTTGGACAGTGTCATAATGACAAATCAACCAATCATTTCCTTGATTCCTCTGGCCAGCGCTGGTGCAGAACTAACTACAGATCTGGGATTCTTCAGGGAGTCGGTTGTGTAAACCCCATCAACGTGATTTGCAAGCCTCGAGAGCGCTCCACCTGTAAATAATCCGTGAGTACAGGCAGCATAGACGGCCTTGGCACCCTGTCTCCTAAGAGCGTCACTGGCCCTACATATTGTCCCGCCCGTGCTAATCATATCGTCAACTATTGCTACAACCTTTCCGTTCACATCCAGGTCTTTTGCCTGATGTTCTATAGTGTGAGCATCAATCCTTGTCTTTTCGAGATAACTGAATTCCCATCCACCTATCTTGGCTACCTGAGTAGCCCTGTCAATTGCTCCCTTGTCAGGGCTGAGGATGAAGTCTGGATTAACCTCGTCCTCCAGTATTCTCGCGATCTCTGGCATCGAACTCACAAACACCATCGGGAAGTCGGAGCCATCGAGCACCTTAGGTTCGTGGAGGTCCAGGATTACCATTCCATCACAGCTTCTCTTCAGGATGTCTGAGATAACTCTGGCCGAAACCGTCTCTCCCGCTGAAAATCTCTTGTCTTGCCTCGCGTACCCATAGTATGGCACTGCCAGATAAACACCGGGCCCCACGTCATCCATCTTCTGTTCCCCCTCCTGTTTGAAGTTCGCAAGATCACCTTTTCGAATATCATTGATCGCCTCAAGCATTAGGA
>CAXHBZ010000158.1:0-3007 GCA_964015215.1 uncultured Candidatus Poseidoniales archaeon
AGATGTTGTAGCGTCTCGTGGGCTCGGAGATGTGTATAAGAGACAGTGTGCAGACGATCCTGATTTTCCTAGGGGGCTTCTGCATGCCTCTGGACCAGATGTAGTGATTGACTGCTTCGTCTATCCAGATTTCTTCGTCCTCCCTCTTTTTCATGTGCCTGGACACATGATTCCTGATTTCAGCGATGGCCCTATTCGCCCTTCTCGTCCTAGGGACGCTCCATGCCGCTCTTAGTGGGATAGTCATCTCCTTGATTTCTGCCATTGTATCACCTCTGAAGCTTACTTCTTCTCCACATGTGCCTCTTAGGATGCGTGGTAGTATTACGGTTCGTTCTCAGCATGACCCAGACAGGGACCCTTCTATTTTGTTTCGTGACTTTCATCAAGCGCCTCTTCTTTGCGTGGGGCTTATTTCTTGCCATAGTATAACACCTAATAATTCGAGAGTCCTGGATGCCTCTCTATTGCCTCGTCCCTGACTTGATGAGCTATTGAGTCGAGGAGAGATTGTCCGGCCGGAGTAAGTACCTTGCCATGGTTAACGTTCCCTGCTGCGTTCATCTTGCTCTCAATGAGGCCTGCTTGAAAGAGCTGCTGCATCACAGTCCTTGAGATATTCCTGGATCCTGCCACGGCTCTATTGGGCTTGACCCCTCTGTCTTTCGGACCACCGAAGTGTTGGGCCATGTGATTAGCTCCGATTGGCCCTAGCTTGCCGACTTTCCTGAGTATCGCAGCGGACCTGATGTACCACCAATTGTCCTGGGACGGTGGTCTTTCTCTGTGAGTTCCGGTCTTGACTATGGCGGACCACTCTGGTGGATTAATAGCTTCCATTTCGGCCAAACGAGCTGAAAGCTCACCGATTAGAAGGTCCGCCGGAACATCGTGATACGTAGTCATAGCCTCACCGAGCAACCGCGCGTCTAACAGTCCCTATTTAATCGTGATGACAGGTAGGTAGTAATACAGGGGTCGCTGAAACGTCTGTTGGACACTACAAGGATTGAAATTACCGCCTCTCTACGAGTTGTCGTGCGTAAGACGATGTCCCAGAACCCTAACATGCTTAGGACGATGGTTGGTATTGGCCTCACCCTGATATTTGTGCTGGCTTACGCTGTATACTCGAACACTGTCGTATCGGAGTACTACGGATACAATACATCAAACGAGATTGAAGCTTTGGACCTCAGGCAGGACGATCCGGAAGTCTCCGAGTGGTATGTATCCACAAACTCCCCCATAACTTGGATTAATGTCTCCGTCCTAGGGGCGCCGACGGACTCTATATTGCGGGTTCAAGCTGATGGCGCATCGTGGTACCATTCCCCCCTACTCGGGGAGAACAAGGACTATCCATTCAACTGTGAGGGAGAAGGTGATTTCAGGGACCTAGTGGACACCTGCGAGTACTCCACCACCCACCAGCTGGACGTCGAGGATACCGGAGAGGGAGTGATAAGGGGAATAGTATCGTCTGTACTCCCGATAGAGGGGCTCGGTTATTTACAGGCCGACGATTTGGGAGATGCTGAGGACCTAGCTAGCGACCTTGTATACTCTGAGAGTAGTGTGATTACTTGGAGAATTGGGATCTATGACTCGGAGGGCAATATCACTTCAAGTGAGAATGTGGCTATCTCAGCGAATGTAACCGTGCATGACCTTGTGGGGGTCGAGGAATTTCAAATAGACCCGATAGAGGAGTCAGTATACAGCCTTGCCACCCTAATCGGTTGCTTTTCTCTGATGCTCATAGTCCCCTTGATAATATACTTCTCAGCAATCTACAAGGCGAAAAAGGATGAAGGCGTCAGACTGGATGCTCCTTCGCTAGACTAGGATTTATCACTACTAGATTGAGTTCTACCATTCGGGATAATGACAATGAACAGCGTTCGTTAGCTGGAACAATATCCTCACTATAACAATCCTCCATTATTGTGACAATCTCTCCAAATGTCCTACTCGCGTCCATTAGCTCCCACAAAGCTGAATTAAGCTTGTCTAAAGGCCTCTTCAGGTATCTGGGGGCTTTCAGGACTCTGGCCAGAATGTTTTCCAAGAATGTGAATTCCTTTTCGATCACTATTACGACTTGTCTATTTGAGATTCCGAATTCACGCATTATGTCGTTTTGAGGTCCGAAGCGTTCGGCCAGGTACCATTCGCAAGGCGCTCTGAAGGGTACGCTATTGATTGAGACCTGCATATATCATCCCAGTACCACCCATAACATCAGACTTACCATGCAACAGCTCCCTGAAATCGCCAAAGTCTTAGTAAGGACCTCCGAGCGGATTACGTTTTTACTAATCCATGTCATTACACCAAGAAAAGCGGTCAGAAAGAGTAGAACCTCGCTCCCTGGTGGCAATGTCTCCAAATCATCTCCTCAGCTTCTTTGCGCTCTCGACCACGGAAGTGGAGACAGACATGACTCTCTCCCTAAGGGATTCCTCAATCAAATTACCATCATCGTCGAATGCGCTCTTGATATGGGGTATGGCAACCTGTTCAGGAGTCACCCAACCATGAATCCACCTGACCGCGATTCGCATGTGGTTTAGGGTGTTATTACTCGGCTGCCCCCCCAAAGTAGATACTAATCCAAACACCTTTCCTGATGTGTGTTTAGAGTACAGCCAGTCCAGACTATTTTTCATTACCCCGCTCATTGTGCCGTGATATTCGGGACTTGAAAGGATGAAGGCATCGGCCTTGGTCGCTAATTCCTGGAACTCCTTGACGTTTGAATCGTCCCAGCATCCCTCGGCGCCTACCAAGGGAAGTGGCTTGGCACCATGGTCCCAAACAATTGTTTGAGCACCGAGTTCGGAGCATTGTTTCAGGATGATTTCTAGCATTCTACCATTGGCGGATTCTAAGTCATATGTCCCACAAATTCCCATAACCAATATGTCGTCATCCATTACAACCGATGTAGGACCTCATATTCAAAATGTGTGTATGGCTGACTTAGATTGGTCCAAGGTTAGAC
>CAXHBZ010000159.1:0-3003 GCA_964015215.1 uncultured Candidatus Poseidoniales archaeon
GAAAAGGGGAGCCATCGTTTCATCTAACCGATCAAATGCGCAGGCTTTCCACTCCCTGGGGGGTTGCGTTGGCTCGCGCAGGACAAATAGACCCAGCATCGTTGGGGCCCGGCATAATTTTGGATGCTGCAGTAGGATCGGGATTACAACTGATAGCATATTCAAACGTCTTGAAAAGACCATCGGTTGGAGTGGAGATAGACGGCAATGTGGCTGTCCTATGTGCCGCAAACATGTTCTCGGCGGCGGCTGCAGACGATGTCCAGAGATCGATGGACAGGGTGGTAATCGGAGACAGTACTGATTCGGAGGGAGTGATGAATGAGTTTTGGTCCAGCCTCAGAGAGTCTGGGACTAGGGCGCATCCCCCAGTGGCGATGTTACACCTCGATCCGGCGAGACCCCGAAATGCGCAAAAACATCACATAGACGAAATGGAGCCTCAGATTGAGCCTGTATTAACGTCATGGAAACAATACCTGGAGCTGGGGCCAAGGGGGCCATGCGTGCTACTAGACTTATCCCCAAGATTGGACTTTGAGCAAAGATCGATGGTTGATGAAATCGTGGAGAGTGCGTTCCCTGGATATGGAAGAACTTGGGAGTGGATGAGCAGGGGAGGGGGGCGAGTTGACAGGCTATCGTTATGGATAGGGTCTCTTTCTTCTAATCAACCCAATCGATGCATAAGAATGGGTACCAAGAACATAATGTCCTCAATGGAGGGTAGTAGAACTGAAGTGCAAGCCATTAGCCTGCTCGACCCCCCTCCGTTTGAGTCTTGGATCACAATTGTAGATCCGGTAGTACTGGAGAGTGGTTTGCAAGATGAATGGATTTCGAGGGCTGTTCCTGAGGGTTCAGGATACTCGTGGATCAGGACAGATGGCAGGAGGCCTCTGCTGATTCACACAGAGCCTATTAACGACGACGACGATGTCAGGGGTTTCGTGGTTTCGACTGGTCAGGTGGTACAACACAGGCTTTCTCCTCCTGAGAATCACACAATCTCACAGATTGCGTCATCACTTGCCAGACTAGAAATAGGGAGTGTCACGTTGAGATGTTCCCTAGATCCTGAGATGCACCCAAAACTTCAGAGAAGGCTTCACAAAGCCATGAGAGAGATTGAGGGCTCGCGTTCGTTTATGGTTGATATCGAGCTCTCCAGAGAAACCGGAAATTACACCATGTTTGTGGTCTGCAGAGAAGATTAGTCTCATTCTCGACCTCCAATCGGTTCAAATAGGGATGGTCGGTCGCCCGGATGCTTAACAGCCACTGGGTGACCGGTGAACACGGGGGAACCGTACATGGCAGGAATAGATGAGACGCAACTAGGAGACGATTTCTCCTACATCATTCGAATAGCGGACACAGACATAGATGGGCTCAGGAAGATTTCCGTGGGACTATGCTCGATTAAGGGAATAGGAATGAGGACTGCTGAGATGATTTGCCGTCTTTCAGGTATAGACGGAGGTAAACTTGGAGGACACCTCACTGATGAAGAACAAGAAAAACTCAGGGACTCCATCGGAACATATGCAACCGAAATGCCATGGTGGTTGATGAATAGACAAAGGGATCTTGAGACCAATGAAGACGCTCATATTGTAGCACTCGAAGTTAAGATGACACGAGATGATGACATAGCAAGAATGGCTGGAATCAAGACATACAGGGGTATGAGGCACAGAAGCGGGCACAAGGTAAGGGGTCAGCGACTCAGAAGTAATGGAAGAAAGGGCTCCGCTCTTGGAGTCCAGAGGAAGAAGTGAGGTGATTAGATGGGCGATCCAAAATTTGCAAGACCTAAGACACAAACACCCACTCACCCTTGGAAGCAAGCAAGAATCGAGGAAGAACACGCCCTCAAAGCCAAATATGGACTAAAGAAAGTCGGTGGAATGAGAGAGATTTGGAGAGAAAAATCTGCCCTAAGGAGGCACAGGAATCAGGCAATGAAGTTGATTGGGAGAGTAGATACCTCAGAAGGTCACTTCGCTAGGGAGAAATCAGACCTAATCAATTCCCTGACTAGAAGGGGGCTTCTTTCCGAAGGATCAAGCCTAGATAGCATTCTTCAGATTGACGTCGAACTGATGCTCGCGAGAAGGCTCCAGTCTCAGGTCTACTACAAGGGGTTAGCACCGTCTATGAGAGCAGCAAGGAACTTGATTGTTCACGGACATATATCGATTGGTGGACAGAAAATGACCGTTCCCGGATACCACGTTCTGAGAAATGAGGAAGAGCTACTAAGATATACTTCAGGCTCTAAATATGAGAATCCAGAACATCCTTTTAGGCAGGACTTGGAAAGAATGAGAGCGACTATCGACACTTCAGAAGAAGAGGCAGAAACAGTTGGGGGCCCAGTGAAAGCCGCTGATTCTTTCATCGAGGACATCAAGGCTGGGGAAGCTACCCTCCCCACAGTGGAAGACACAATTCCGGAGAGTGATTCGTGATGTCGCACAAAGCCATTCTGCATATTTTCACGACACACAACAACGTGTTAATGACAGCAACAGATCTAACTGGGTCTGAGACTATCTGCAAAGTTTCTGGAGGGATGGTCACCAAGGGCGGATCAGAGAAGTCCAGCTCTTTTGCTTCAATGAGGGCGGCTGAAAGGATGGCCGAGATGCTTGTTGAGAAGGATTTTAACCAAGTTATTGTAAAATATAGGGGCGCAGGAGGTAATAAATCCCATAACGCTCCAGGCGCGACCTCTGCAATCAGGGCACTAACAAGAGCAGGAATGCAAATAACCAGAATTGAAGATGTAACTCCCATACCTACTGATGGTACTAAGTCCAAGGGAGGTCGCCGAGGCAGGCGAGTCTGAGGTGTGAATTATGGTTAAGGCAGAAATTCTCCATGAAGATGGCGAACAAATAAAGATTCTTTTGAAAGAAACCGATCGGGCATTTGTAAACTCGATAAGGAGGACGCTTATCGCTGATACTCCGAAGATGGCAATCGACACTGTAAAAT
>CAXHBZ010000160.1:0-2973 GCA_964015215.1 uncultured Candidatus Poseidoniales archaeon
GCATCTGCAGCTGGGGAAAGCGCGGCCGCTCCCTGTGGGAAGAGCACTACGGGCACCTTGGGCGGTTCTTTATCGGCGCCAGCGTCCTGAGTAGAAGCCCATGTGACAAGCTCAAGGGCCTCTTGGATGGCAACCACAGTCTCGTGGACGTTTTCCATGTCCGTATCGGAGGAGCCCCCCACAAGTACCATCGAGCTGCCCGCCGCTACTGCCGCCAAGCACCTCTTAGCGGCTACATCTGGAGACTGATCCGCGGGATCAATGAGAATCGCATGTCGGGTTCCGTAGGCCTCGGAGCATATGTGCTCCGTGGTCGCTATGTCCGTAGTGCGCATGAGGTCCCCTCTGAGGTTTAGCATCTAAGGATTCAGGTCCTGTGTGGGGTTACCTTGAGGTTAGAAAGCTTAGTTTCGGAGAGGAACGACTGGCGTAACAGCTCTCTACTGGGGTCCTCCCCCACCCATTCCATGAGTTGGAGGGGGGACTCTGGGGCCTCTTTCCCCTTCCACCAGATCTCGAAGGTTCCGTCTGGCCTCAATCCCACATGGCTGGCAAATTCTGAGGGCTTGGTCACAACAGCTCCGTTCCAGAGCGAGCCTTCCGACTCCTTGGTGTCTACAATGTGATCGACCTCGATTGACTCGTTGGTTTTGCCCCCTGGATATGAGAGATGTACTTTTTTACCATCAGAAGAGACTGTTTTCCTCTTTGTTCCAGTGTGGAACCTCGCCCCTCGTCCAGAGAGTGCGATTGCGACAGCCTTCCTCAGCCAGCTGGACTTTACGGCTGAGTGGTTATCACCTGGGTGGTCGAAGCCGATGTCTGAAATCCAGTGTGGCCTGAGTATGGGCCATGAGTTCGGAGTTATGAGGCCGGGGCCCTCACCATACATTCCTATCTCGAATGACTCAGAAATCAAGTGTATCCGAATGTCCTCTTGAATGTCCATGAGCTTGTGCGCGCAAATCATTGAGGACAATGTACAATCCATGAATACTACCGTTTCAGGCAAGAACGAGGACCTCCTTGATATCCAAGGCATTCACGGGACATACCGGGACGCATAGGTCGCAGTGAGTGCACTTCTCCTCCTTCGGTATGGCAAGTATACCGTCTAGTTCCAAGGCATTGAGAGGACAGACGGCTATGCAGGCGGCGCAGCCGAAACAACGATCGCCATCGACCACCATGACGTGCCCGGGCCTCTTAGCCATGGCCTACGGAGGCGATTTCCCCTCTGAAGATTGTCCATAGTAAACCACCTCACTAGCCACAATACGTGGGAAGTGATTAGGTAGCGAAGGCTTAGTCTAGGGTGTGGAAGAGGAGGAGTTGGGCGATATGGTGGCCCCCTGGCGGACTGAGGAGGCATTTGGAGATGGCAGTCCCGATCCTGATGGAGGACTGACAAAACACTCATTCACTAGATTCTACATCGGTCTTGGGATGTATGTTACATCGATTATTTTCGGCACTTGGAAGACGAGTTGGGGTGTGGAAATTTCGGGTTTCGAATCACTGGAGGTGTCCTTCAGTCATGTGGAAAATTGGCCATGGGAATTCGCTGATCAGGTCTCTCTCAACCAGGAGCTGATGGGTTGGAGCTTCTGGAGCTCCCTCGCCGGGACGACGAACTGGATGTTCTGGGACTGCTTCTCCATCGTTGTGCTAGCGTTAGTGGTTTTGGCAGCGGATATGTCCGTGGGGTGGAGATTAGACATGCAGAGAAGGGTCCTGACCATTTTTGCGGTGGTCATAGTGATTACCGATTTGTGGACGTCCTATCTTTTCACTGGATCACCAATCACAGTCATACTGGAATATCCAATCAATCTGCTCGAGTGGCGATTCTGGGAGGTCTTCGCTTTCATTGGGGTTGCGCTGATGCTAAGCATATGCGAGAGGATATCAGAGGACGAGGGGCCCTACCCCCTTTCTTCCAGTGGAGAGGAGTAGAATAGATTTCAGAGGTAAAAACAGCCCTTTCTGACCGATTTCAGCATACTCGTTTAGCTATAGTATTGGTAGTAGATATTACTTCCGTGGCTTCTCCTGGAGGAATGAAACCCCATTTATCTCCAGTGGAAATAAAGGGGTTCCCGTCCGGATGTATCATGTACGTACCCCATTACAGAGACTCATGCTGTACAGAGCTGGAAGGACGAGCACGTACCCTCAAGACCCCGTTAAGTCTGGGATCAGGTTTCACTTTCTCGGTGGTGCAAGAGAAGTAGGCAACGTCGGTTGCGTGATAGAGGACCAAACAGGAAACAAAGTCATAATGGATTACGGGCTAGCTCCCAGCAAGCCTCCGAGATACCCCTCCGAAGCTCCTAGGGTCGACAACGCAATAATCACGCACAGTCACATCGATCACATAGGCATGACACCCTGGTTAGTCGGACATCATGGCACCACTCTTCATGGAAGCAAGCTCACATCGATTCTGTCCGAGATAATGTGGAGGGACACCTACAAGATCTCGAGCATAGAGGGATACCCTTTGGCTTGGGATAAGAGGGATCTGGACGCCGCCTTGGAAGCGTGGCAGGAACACGATATGGGCGAACAGTTCTCCATAGGTGGGTGGGATGCTAAATTCCACGTCGCCGGGCACATCCCGGGAGCAGTCATGACTGAGATAGACGTGGGTGGAACCAAGATTCTCTGGACAGGTGATATGGACACTAGATCTAGCCCGAATGTCTGTGGCGCCCTACCTGTCAAGTGCGATATCCTTTGCCTGGAGGGCACATATGGGGGTAAATTTCACCCAGATAGGGAGAAGGAGGAAGAGAGGTTCGTGAAGAGGGTCCTCGATGTTGTATCCAGGGGCGGTGTGGCGATAATCCCAGCCTTCGCGTCCGGCAGGGGTCAAGACGTGATTAGGATACTGCACAGGGCCGCACCTCACCTTGAGGTCCACTATGATGGGATGGGCACCAGGGTAACTCAGGTCTGGATGGACTGTCC
>CAXHBZ010000161.1:0-2968 GCA_964015215.1 uncultured Candidatus Poseidoniales archaeon
GAGATGTTGTAGCGTCTCGTGGGCTCGGAGATGTGTATAAGAGACAGAATAACCATTCTCCACGCAGCGTCAGTACTATTCTTCATGTGTTCTTGGAACGCACTAAATGATATTTATGATTTAGAAATCGATCTAGTGAACCGTCCAGATAGGCCCCTTCCTAGCGGACGAATCTCGCTAAAAAATGCGAAAATCGCAACTTTCGTCACGATGGTGTCGTCTGTAGCAAGCCTAGTTGTTTGTTATTACTTAATTTCAAGATCAGAACTTGGTGGAAATCTCACAGTTACCGATTGGTACCCATCTGTCTTAATATGGTTTTTAGCATTGATTTTGTTGATTAATTATGAGTTTCCATATGGCCTCAGACTCAAGGACAGGGGGTTGCCTGGAAATATCGCGATTAGCATCTCTGTTGGGCTTGTAGTGGTCTTCGGTTCCTCGGCAGCACTTCAGCCATACAACACGAAGGCATGGTCATTATTTTTCGTTGGAATATTCTACAATACATCCAGGGAGATCATAAAAGACGTTGAGGACATGGAGGGAGATAAGGGCAGAAATACACTTGCGATGAGAATAGGTTCTGATAATGCAAGAACTGTTGCATGGGTCACCTCCATACTTGCTCTTGCTTCAATATTGATGCCGTTCGCTACAGGTATATTCCCACCTATGCATGTTGTTCTAGTGATTCCAGCAGTCATCACACTAATGATGGTCAAAGGGAAAATCATTCTCGGAGAGGACAAGGCGGCATCTAGCATGTTGAAGAAATCAATGCTTCTATGCCTCGGGGCTCTGCTCGCTAGTTCAGTACTCTAGTAGAGCTCGTTGTATGTGTGCCATGCCGCTTCATTACACAGTCTAGTTAGAAGGGACATCTGAGCCCACATCCTATTCTCAGCTTGGTCGAAAACGACACTGTTCCTGGAGTCAATGACCCCATCGGTGACCTCCTCCCCTCTGTGAGCTGGTAGGCAGTGCATGAAAAGATAATCTGGATCGGCATGAGCAACGAGATCTTCATTGACCTGAAATCCATCAAATGACTGTATCTTGCCCTTCATGCCTTCCTCTCCCATCGAAACGAACACATCAGTGTAAACCACACCAGCGTCGCTCACAGCTTCAACTGGGTCATTGGTAGAAATAATGCTCGAGCCTCTGTCGCTAGCGATACTCGCCGCTCTTGCTACGACGTCCGGACTTGGCTCAAATCCAACTGGGGTTGCATATTTGATGTCTATTCCAAGTGACGCACATGCCAACATGAGGTCATGTAACACATTGTTCCCGTCACCGACCCAAGAAACGTGCCCGTTTACAGCATTCTCGTTTTCCTTTACAGTCATCAGGTCTGCTGCAGCTTGACAAGGATGGTGCATATCGGATAGTGCATTAATCACTGGAACAGTAGCATGATTGGCCAATTCTACCACATCTGAATGTCCGAAGCATCGGTATGTAATGCCGTCCATAAACCTGGAGAGAACCGCGGCCGTATCCGCGATAGACTCACTCTTTCCCAGTTGAATGTCGTTAGCGAGTAGGGTAAGAGGCTGGCCTCCCAGTTTACTCACACCTACTTCGAAAGAAACTCTGGTTCTAGTTGACGGCTTCTCGTAAATCGAGCCAATAGACATTCCATCTAAAGGCTTGAAGCTGTCAGCAAATCCATCATCATTTTTCATCCTTATTCCCCAGTCTATCAACTGTGATAACTCACCTTCCAAGTCGTCAATAGACAGAAGGTCCTTTTTGGGATCAGTTTCTTTCATGTTCAATATCCCCTGCAAAACCATCGCGAGTGTCTGCCATCCCTCCATATACACTCTGAACGAATGTTAGAACATCTGCTAAACCATCCTCATTTTCACTGGACAATGGAATGAGCCCAGGTTGAATTGAGGCGTGTTGCATCATCCTAAGTTGCCCAATTGCAAATTCAGCTCTTTGACTCCCTGATCCGTGCAACATGGATTGATTGGAAGACTCCTCGTATAGGGCGGCTTCTAGTGCGCCCAGATTATCCCCCCACTCGACAATTTTCTCTAAGGTCTCTGGCTCTAGAAGGTCTGATTTGGACAGGAAATTTGCTGTTGGCAGTCCTAGTCTAAAGTGGACTATTGATGAAAGTAACATCTGGGAGACAAAACCACTTGGCGTCTGAGACAGCATTGGATCGAAAAGGAACGCTAGACACGCCCTGCCTCTCCCGAGGACCTCTACTAGGTGACTGGAAGCTTCTCTAAACGCGAATAACTCAACTTGCCCTGGTGTGTCTATGACCATTATATCGCCGGAGAGCCCATCAAGCTCTTCATGTATATCAATAGCCTGCGATGCTACTAAGTCAGCGGCCAATATCTGTGCTCCATTTGGGCCTAAATCGTATTCGTCCATTACTTCCGAAAGAGAAATCAAGTCTCTTACGTCGAATTCTGGGTCATAATGAACCCTCTCTGCACCTGGGTCTAGATTTATCGCTAGGGTTTCCACTTCAAGAAATCTTGACCATCTCTGAAACGATGTTACTAGCGTACTCTTGCCTGCACCCGCGGTCCCTACAACAAACAGCACGGGCGGAGATGTACCATCCATGCCCTTACGATGCCGTTCAGACTAATAGACTTCAAGGATTGAACCCTCTTTGAAAGATTGCGACAAGCAACCGTTATACAGAGCCATGTTTCCTCCGGGTTTGAACAGGTGGCGCCGACGATGAACGATGAACCCCCTCCTCCGCCTCCCGGTATCCAAATACCCCCTCCTCCCCCTCCTCCAGGATTTGACAGAGAAGAAGATGAATCCACGGAAGATGAACTCATTTCCAATGAAGAAATCGAATCTCAAAATTCTCCTGTAGTTGTGCCTGCAGAAATCAATATTCCAGCCCCGCCGCCACCACCTGGTTTCGAGGAGCAGCCGGTGGCACCGCCTCCTCCACCGCCCCCACCACCCGGTT
>CAXHBZ010000162.1:0-2964 GCA_964015215.1 uncultured Candidatus Poseidoniales archaeon
CAGATGTGTATAAGAGACAGGGAACAGAGAGTGGCCTGTGGGAGAGGCTCTCCTAATCTC
Organism: uncultured Candidatus Poseidoniales archaeon; assembly: GCA_964015215.1. GTDB lineage: Archaea > Thermoplasmatota > Poseidoniia > Poseidoniales > Thalassarchaeaceae > MGIIb-O5. The sequence continues at coordinate 61 of CAXHBZ010000162.1, forward strand.
CATGATATCTGGTTTGATCTATCTTTCGAATAAGAGGGACAAGGATAACTAGTGAGGCATAGCGACCCAAACTGCCACAGCAAATAAAGAGAGGCCCATTGTGAGATTGAGTGCCTTGGCTGATCTGGGAGTGGTGAATGCCTTCCTCAAGACGGTTCCGAAGGCCGCCCATGACATTACTGCGGGTAATCCACAAGCTAGATTGAGGATGACCAGGAGGACCTTACCAGTGAATCCTGCTCCAAATAGAGTTCCAAATGATGTCATCAGAACCAGGAAATGGATCCATGCCTTGCCATTGACTATTTGGATGGTAGCTCCGGTCATGAACCCTAGCCTATCTGATTCTTGTTCCCCCTGTTCAAGTCCCTTAGATGTGGCAATCTTGTATGAGAGGTATGCAATGTACAATGCGCCGATGTATGTTAGTATGTCGAATACCGTCTTGTTCTCTTCTATCAGGTCAGTGGCGACGGCTACAAAGAGACCCAGTGCGGACCATCCGACTGCCATCCCGGAAATCAGGGTGAGCGTCCCGCTAAACCCGTGTTGAGAACCATGTGCGGCACACAGAACGTTATTCGGGCCAGGTGTGAAGCACATGGGTACGATGAATACCATGGCGGCGATGAATAGTTCGAAGTCCATCCGGGCCACCTAGGCCCTGGAAAGCAATAGCTCTCTGGCTGACTCTAGGCCCTTCTCTATGTCGGACCATAGGTCTTCTACACCTTCTATGCCGATGCTCATCCTAACGAAACCAGGCACGACTCCTGCCTCATGCCTTACTTCTTCTGGAACGAACATGTGGCTCGAATTGAATGGGCATTCGACTAGGCTCTCTACCCCCCCGAGACTGGTTGCTTCGAATATCACCTCTAGTGACTTCATGAATTTGAGAGCCGAATCGTCTCCCCCTTTGATAACGAAAGCTAACATTCCACTGCCCCTTGGCATGATTCTGTTGGCTACCTCAAAGTCGGGGTGGCTCTCCAGAGATGTGTGAATGACTTTCTCAACCATGTCATGGGATTCCAGTCTCTTTGCGATCTCCGCTGAGTTTGAGGAATGAATTGGCATCCTGGCATGAAGAGTTTTCATTCCCCTTTCAAGAAGATAGCACATATGTGGATCTGCTGCTCCACCAAGGTAAATTTTGGTGTGGAATATTTTTGAGATTAAGTCCTTCTTGCCCGCTACGAAGCCGGCAGTGAGGTCAGAGTGACCGCCGAGGTATTTCGTACCAGAGTGGATTACAATATCGAAGCCCATCCTGACCGGGTTACATGACCAAGGTGATGCGAAGGTATTGTCTACGATCGAGACTATCCCGTGTTTGCCCGCAACCTCTGCCATCGCACTTAGGTCGCAGACCTTCAGGGTAGGATTTGTCATTGTCTCTGCGTAGAGCACTTTCGTATTCTCTTGAATTGCCTCCTCGTAACTGGACGGGTCTCTAACATCAGCCATTGTGACCTCGATTCCCATTCTTGGTAGTATCTCTGTCAGCAGGGCATACGTGCCTCCATAGCAGTCTGGTGTTGCCACAATATGATCGCCCGAAGAAAGGAACGTAAGAAGAGTAGTCGATATCGCTGACATTCCGCTCGCGAACACTTCCGCGTCCTCCGCTCCCTCAATGGATGCCAGCTTGGCGGAAACAACCTCTGAATTTACACTTGAGATCCTTGAGTACACTGGGCCTGTGTGATGTAAGCCGTCGGCCCATCCTTTGTACTTCTCGTCGGTGAGTCTGTAGGTCGACGTCAGGAAAATTGGAGTGGAGGCAGCGCCCTCTATCTCTATCGCGCCTGAATGTACCGCTTTGGTCCCGAGCTCCTTGTCCCGGTCCTCGGTGTTCATGGCGATGCGAGAGTATATCTGGTCATCAACTCTGCGCAACAACATGGATGTGCAACTCTACTATTCTGTGGTGATGGGCATCTATGTGATGGTGGTTCTCTACTGCACAAAGACTCCGTACAGAATGATGGTTGAGAATGGAGTGGAAGATATCCGTGCAGTGTACTACAACAGAAAGATAGTACATGTTTTTGCGGGGGGAGTCGGGTCTCTGTGCGTTCCTTATCTCTTCACCGACTTTTGGTATCCTATGGTTTGTGGAATAATCCTGACGGCTTTCACATATGTCGCTCATATTTCTGGCCGGAGGATGTACTGGTTTCAGACTGAACAGAATCAGAATGACGTTAAATTCTCCCTGATGTGGTGGGTATCAATAACCATAATATGGGCACTAGTCGGTGATCCTTGGCTGGCGATTATCCCCTCACTATTCATGGCATTCGGAGATGGAATCACGGGAGTGGTGAGGAACCTCGTTGTCAAGAAGAGATCAAAGAGCCCTATTGGAAATGTGTTCATGTTCATCGTCAGTGCTCCACTGGGGTGGCATGTAGGGGACCTTGGAGACCCCTCTCTTCCAGGATGGGGTTTGATAGCCGCCGCAGTAGCCACATTAGTTGAAAGGTATGAGTTTGGCCCTATCGATGACAACATCCTGATTACTGTGTTTTCAACTCTAGTTCTGATGCTCGGGGTGTACCTTGGTCCGATATTCTAGTTCGATCTCTGTCTCTGTGCCTCAACTGCAACGACGCTCAGAGGAGCTTGGAGATTGAATGATGGGACAAAGCCAGACATCGGGACTCTGATTATTTCATCTGATATATCCAGAATACTCTTCGGAATCCCATTTCTTTCTCCTCCTACGACGATCATTGTGTCCCCTGTCAGATCGGTATCCCACGGCGTTTTTTGACCTACGTCTTCGAGAGAGATTATCCTGAAACCCTCTTCCTTCGCACGTTTAACTGCCGCTAAACCATCCCCCCAAAAGACTGGGATGAATCTGTGAGCCTTCATTGAAGCTCTCTTTGCCGC
>CAXHBZ010000163.1:0-2964 GCA_964015215.1 uncultured Candidatus Poseidoniales archaeon
GAGATGTTGTAGCGTCTCGTGGGCTCGGAGATGTGTATAAGAGACAGTAGTCGAAGGACTCGGAGCCGTTTAGATCTAGAATCGTCCCAGGAGGGATGTACTGGCCCTCAGAAAGTCCAGATATCAAGGCTAATGGGTCAGTCTCAAGCACTGTAAGCTCCTGAGAGTAGGACGCGACCATTCCGTTCTCGTCGGTTAACTCGAATGTCAACGTATGAATCCCATGGGGAATATAGTCATTATACCAGAAATCCGTGGTTTTTGAGTCAAGAATTGGTTCAATCATCAGATTGGACGTCACGGTAACTGTGAAGTCGTCTCCATCGGGGTCGAATGACCTCCTGAAGTCAAAAAGAACTGGTAGGTTGGAATAGACAACACTATCTGGAACTGGTGAGTCTAGGACGAAAACTGGAGGGGCTTCATCGACCCTGAGCATAATTTCCGATACATCTGGATTTTCTGAGCCGTCATCAATGGTAAGTGTGATCTGATGAACTCCCTCAGGGAGCCTTGTCTCTAAGCGCCAGTCACTTCCAAGTGGCTCATCGACGATATCGCTCTCCCACAGTACACTAACTAAATCAGAGCTGGTTGAAATCAATGGGTTGCATATCAGTCCAGTCCCGTTTTGCGGGAGGTCGGAGCAGGCCAGATCCCAGTCTCCTGATCCTGTTGAGTCCAATACCACCAAGGTCCCAGAATCTGTTAAATCGCCGTCTTGAGGACTTGAAATCATGGATACCGGAAGCGAGTTGTTTACCTGAATTTCGATGCTTGACGTTGTCCACTGGCCTGCATGGGCAGGTCTATCATCACTGGCCTGCATAGTTATAGTGTGGGTTCCCTTAGACAACGTCCCAATCCATTCAATAGTTCCGTTTGATGAAACCCCGGAATAGATTGTGCCATCGATATCACTCAGGAACTGGAACTTTACTGGGTCCCCCTCTGGGTCTATTGTGCCAGAGCCATCGATGATTACAGTGTCAGAAGATAGCTGGCCTGTTCTCGATACTACCATTGACGCGTCTGGGATCTCGTTGAACAGCTCGACGTCAAATGACCATGTGGAGGCTTGATTGGTGCCATCCCAAGCGTAGACCGTGACGGAGAACTGATTAGGTGCTCCCGGGAATGATCTGTTCATCTCAGATGGGCACCCTATGGAGTGGCTTGGGGGCGTGCTGGAATTTTCCTCATATGAAGCGCCGACCCAGCACTCCATATCGTCCTCCTCCGGATCGTAAGTTCCCGACATAAAGACCGTGACGTTGGCGGTTTGTCCTAGGTACAATGTGCCCCACGACGAGATTGTTGGAGAGGTACCAACAGATAGCACTGGAGGGAGGTTGACGAGTTCAATTTCTCTTTCCTCTTGGACACAATTATTATCTGTGTCACAAACCTCGAGAGTAATCAGGTGTGTTCCGTCAGAGAGACAGTTTGTTGATCCTGTATTTGCTTGAAACACCGAGCCATTCCCACTGAAGGCTGGGGAGCAACTCAAAGATAGGTCTCCATCAATATTGCTTGTCCATGCGAATGTGAGATCGTCATCATCCAAATCCCAAGACTCATTCCCGATGAAATAGACAGGTGAACCACTGGGGTACACTGACTCATCCTCAGGAGTCTTCCATATGATGAAAGGTGGTTGGTTCGCAATCTCTACTATGCAAATAACTGCGATGTCAGAGGTTAGAAGGACGGGGGCCGTGTCATTGTGTACCCCATCGTAATCACAGCCTAAGCTCATTGTTGTATTCTGGGACCACCCCTGAACAGGAGTCCACCTCTGACCGATGAAAGGCCCTACAACATCCCTGCCTGAGTAAGGAAGGGTATGATTGAATTCTGCCTCTAGCTGATTGAAGGATATGTTAACATCAGAGAACGGGATGTTCCTGAGGTTCTGGTTAACGACATTTGCCTCTACAAACCACATAATATCAACGATATTGTCGGAGCCTGTGTAATTGGGTGTTGCTATGTACGATGACGATATCCATCTGATGTGCGAGTTTCCAAGAGTTGAGAATGTGTCGGACATACCGGAAGCAGAAGAAAATGAAGAATTAGTGAAATTAACGAAAGAGGAGGACAGTGATGGGTTTGCTCCCTCGCACTCAAAGAAGATGGATTTGGAAACCAAGTCAGTGTGGTCTATCAGTTCCAAGCACCCTTGGTAGCCTCTGATACGACTTGAGTTCAGGTATGAGGTCAGTCCTCCAGCAGCAGTCCATTTCACACCGGTATTGGAGCCGTCTATCTCTAGATTTTCAATAATCGCGTCGGCCGAGTTAAGCTCCACGGAATAGGAGCTTGAATTCTGGATTACGGTTATGTTAGATAGAGAGACTCTTCCCAATCTATCTGGAATCCCGCTGTTATCAATGTCCAATGCGGGCCCGGAAAGAGGGTCTCTGGCCATTATTCCATCCAAGAAAATATCAATGCTATTCTTGATTACGACCCCATGCTGATCGTTGGAGGATGAGCAATTAGTACAACTGACGTTCTTTCCTGCACTCACCACATCATTCGACTCATCGAAATAAATACCTGACCCGTATGCTGGAAGAACTGCACCTAGGCCATTCGATGATGTGTGAATCTGCTCTAGTTCAACATTACTTGAGTCAGTCACGGATACCCCATGACCTGAGTTGTTGTGACTGGATACCAAGAATAAATCGGGATGAAACTCTCTGATATCCAAACCCGTTGCTCCGTTATTGCTGATGTCCCAGTAACTACCCTGAATCCCCCCTTTCCAGAGAAGTACTCCTGGCCCAGTAGAATTGCGAACGACCAGGTCGTTAACTGTGGGGGCCCAATTAGCACTTCTGAGAAACATTCCCGCTCTGTCATTGTATGCAGAGATCGCTGATGGGTTGCCATTGGTCAATATTGTAAGTCTATTGACTGTCTCTTATACACATCTGACGCTGCCGACGACAT
>CAXHBZ010000164.1:0-2962 GCA_964015215.1 uncultured Candidatus Poseidoniales archaeon
CACCCGTTATGTCGTCGGCAGCGTCAGATGTGTATAAGAGACAGCCCATTGACTGTAGCTCATTTCTGAAATAGTTCGTATTTTCCCAAAGTTTAGCGACATGTTCTGGTTCATCCATCAGAACCTCAACTGCTGCTTTCTGAGCCGCGGCTACACCTGGTGGTTGGCTTCCTGACAGCAACCATGAACGACTGTGGTTCAGCGCGTAACTCCTCACTAATTCCGAGCCAGCTAAAATCCCCCCTTGGACACCCATTGCTTTAGAGTATGACCCCAATTCAAAGTCTACTTGTCCTTGGAGTCCAAAGTGCGCGACTATTCCTTTTCCACCTCCAAGAACCCCCTCGCCATGACAGTCATCAACCATAATCATGGCTCCATAATCCTCTGCAACGTCTACAATCTCATCTAGTGGGGCAATGTCTCCGTCCATACTGAATACTCCGTCGGTAATGATCAATATTCTCTCTGCGTTTTTATTTTGCGAAAGAGTTCTTTCCAGTGCGCCGATGTCATTGTGTGGGTAGACTGCCCTACTGGCTTTAGTTAGCCTTACTCCATCGATAATGGAGCCGTGGTTTAGCTCATCCGAAATGATGACATCCTGCTTCCCTCTAACCAGAGTAGGTATAAGCCCAACATTGGCCGTGTAACCTGCTGAGTAAATCAAAGAAGCCTCTACTTCCTTGAATTCTGCCGCCTTCTTTTCTGCCTGCAGGTGGATATCCAGAGTCCCAGCTATAGCCCTCACAGAGCCCGAACCTGCGCCGTATTTCCTTGTCGCCTGCAAGCTAGCCTCGACGACTCTTGGATGAGTTGTAAGATTCAGGTAATTGTTGGCAGAAAGCATGATCATGTCTTTCCCTCCGACTTTGCAATGTGGCCCACTCGCCGATTCCAGAATAGGAGGATTCCACTCCAAATCATGTGATTTCAATTCGTCGAGCCTTTCAGACATCCATGACAGGTCGGCCACCATGACTCTCGATTAGGTAGGGGGTACATGGCTCCATCGGAGCGAGTTCTTCATTTCCTAGACCTCTATCCGACATCATGGCCGGTGAATCTGTGGAAGTCACCGTGCTTGGAAATGCCCAGGATGGAGGATATCCCCAAGTTGGTTGCATGAAGGATTGCTGTAGGAAAGCAAGAGAGAAACCTGGCTTATCGAGGATGCCTGTTTCTTTGGGATTAAAGGGCGCAGACAGATCGACACACGTTTTTGAAGCCAGCAGGATGATGTCACAACAATTCGACCTATGGAGTTCTCTGGGAGAAGTTCTTTGGCCTCCATCCAGTTTTTGTCTGACCCATGCACATTTAGGCCATATTGATGGCCTTGGTCTCCTAGGGAGGGAGGCAATGGGACTCCGAGGAGTCAAGGTTCATTGTAGTGATTCAATGAGTTCGTTTGTCCGGCAAACCCCTTCCTTGAATATCCTGATTCAACAGGGTGTAATCGACTTACATGTCTGGAATCCAATGGAGGAATTTGAGCTAACGGAGGGATGCGGTTTCACTGTCACTGCGGTACCAATCCCTCACAGGTCCGAGCTTTCCGACAATCATGCTTTGATAATCAGAGGGCCCACAAAAAGCCTGTTGTTTATGCCAGACCATGACTCGTGGGCTGAGACTTTGATTGGAGATTTAGGAATTACACAGTGGCTGAAAGAGATGAAAATCGATATCGCACTAATTGATGGGACATTCTGGGACTATGGTGAGATTTCTCACAGGGACATCACAGAGATACCTCATCCCACGGTTACTGAGACACTGGGCAGATTAGGGGAAAAAAACATTGGCGATCCGGATATATATTTCACACACTTTAATCATACAAACCCACTATTCAGCGAGAGGAGTATTCAGACAAAGAAGTTGCTATCCATGGGCTGGAGGGTTTCCGAGCAAGGCAGTGTCTACTATCTCTGACTTGAAGCGGAACCTTATCAGGGATGTGCATGAGGATGGGCCATGCTACTGCATGGTGCGGTATCTAGCGGCCTCGGAAGAGCGCATGTTTTCATGGCACAGCCACACTATCAAGAGCAGTTCAAAGATGTCCTAGGATCAAGCGCCTGGCCGGGTACGTTGAATGTAAACTTGGAAAGTGAAAGTCTGAACCCTTACAGGAAGCTAAGAGTGGCTGCAGGATTAGACGACGGCACGGATGTTGTTGGATTGGAGCCAATAAGGATTCAAGGATTTGAAAGGGATGGTAGGTCATTCGGAGGAGCTACCGCATTTCTTGCGAATATTTCGGTTGATTCCGAGACATGGATTAGATGTGCATTATTGATACCAGACCTGACCAGACATACTGAAACAGCCGAGGTAATTTCGAATACTTTCCTGAGGGAAGACCTTCCTTGTCTTGATGGTAATGAAGTCTGGATTAGGATAGACCGATCTCTTTAATCCATTCAGAATTTATGACTGTAGACATTTCCAGATCGCTGAGACTCAACCAAGTTTTGTGCCCTCGGATTGATGAGGGTGGTTTTGAGAAAAACGATGTATCTGGATCTGACCCCTTTCCCATCACCATGGAGACATGTTCCATTTCCCAAAGTATCAACCCTCTCGATGCCCCCATACCCATATCTACTGGAATATGAGGATTTTTCAGGGCATCAGCGACATATTCCAAATCGTAATCCCCAGAAACTATCCCTGTGATCGCAGACGCGATTCTCCGAACTTGATTCCAAAGGAAAGATTCTGCTGTGACTGAGATTCCGATAGGCTTCTGATTTTGGTCCAGCCATGGTCTGCAATCAATCACATTCCTCACTGGATCTTTTCCGTCTTCAAGCCTGCATAAATTAGTAAAATTGTGGGTGCCGATAAACAATTGGCACGCATCAGTTAGGAGGTCGAGATCGACATCTTGGGGCCAATTCTTTATTGCCTCGCATCTGTAGAAGTACTTTCTTGAAATTATCGGCTTTGTTTG
>CAXHBZ010000165.1:0-2956 GCA_964015215.1 uncultured Candidatus Poseidoniales archaeon
CACCCGTTATGTCGTCGGCAGCGTCAGATGTGTATAAGAGACAGGATGGAGGGATTGGATGTCAAACAGTAGTAATTCCCAACAGAGATTTTGAGTTCATCTTTATCCCGTCAACAAATGATAGTAAATCCCTGAAGTTCCTATATGGGTTCATGATGACTAGAGGGGTCCCTGCAAGTGGTGGATATCCGGCACTCTCTCCAAGCATAGTTGGCGAATTCCTTCAAGTACAAGGAAAACTCGACTACCAGAGACCTTGGCTCACCGAAGAAGGAAACGCTCCTGAATACCCCAGAGCGACTTTGAGGTTCGGAATATCCAGTCCAGAACAGTTCGCACTGGTAGAACCAGCTCTAGCACAACTGGAGCAAGATATGGCACCTCTTCAGAATCTCTCCACGAACCCTTTGAGGGAGAGGGGGTCACTCGAAATCTCCCTAAAAAATGAAGATTACCCGATTTCTTGGGCAATTCCGACGGGTGAGCCGGTGGTAAGATTTGTTGCCGCAGACTCAATGCAGGACGATTTACAAGATACTATACTCCTCGGGGTACTACTTTGCTTCGTCACTCTTTGGTGGGGTTTCAGGGACAATGGAACAACAAAAGAGAGACTCAAGACAAATATCTCCAATATCCGTAGTAATGGTGTGGCAATCACCCTGAACATGATCATCTTCCTGGTTATATCCATGACTCTTGTCGGTCCTAGTTATGCAATCCACTTCGCTGTTTTCGCCATTCTTCTATCCTTGATCTTCGGAACTACCCCATTCGTCTACGCTGGGATAACAACCGCTCCTATTTTCGTGATGATAGTGTGGCTTTATGCCTTGGTTGACCTATTCGGATACGGGCTAAATATGGTAACAGTGTCTATTGCGGCAATCTCCCTAGGAGTAGGTGTCGACTATGTCATTCATCTAATTGAGAGATACAGAGAGGAAATTGAAGAAGGCAAATCTCAATTAGATTCTGTAGCGGTAGTGGGGGGCGCCTCAGGACTGGCTCTATTTGGATCTGCCCTATCAGATTTCGCCGGCTTCATGGTGATCAACCAATCAAAAATGGGCTTCTTCTCTACGTTCGGGCTTTTCTGCGCTATCATGATTATCCTGTCATTGATAGCAAGTATGGTTGTTGCTCCCGCCCTAATTGGCTTGCTACATAGGGTACCCAATGGTGAAAGCCCAGATATTTCCTCTAACTGAGAAAGTAGGAAATAGCAAGAGTCGCCAAGAATCCCCCAACTACAGACTGGAGTATGATTCCCCAACTCCTAGTCCTACATGCCTTCGCAACTCCTTCATCGGAATGCACCTTCCTCCCGGATGAAGACTCATGCGTTCCTAGAAACCCGTGGTATACGCAAACCTGTGTGGTAGACTCGAGTAGAACCAAGAATCCTGAAATGAGAAGACCACATACAACCATGAAAGATATTTCATTACTATCGGGAAGAAAAAGTAAGCTAGCAACAAGTCCTGCGAGAATTAATGCTACTCCGCCGTAAAGCCTGTTTCTCCTTCCTGTTTCTGATATATTTCTAATTGCCTTCTCAGCAGGCCACATTGTGCTACCTCCAAATTCCGAGGGAGTCTCTGAGGGCAGACTCAAGATCCTTGTGCAAAAATTCATACCCAGAGTCCTGAATCCTCTTTGGTAGAACTTTTTGTCCTTCGATAAGTAAAGGGCCAGCTAGCTCACCGAATAGGATCTTCATTGCGAATCCAGGAATAGGTGCAAAGGCAGGCCTTCTCAAAACCCTTGCAAGTGTCTTTGAGAAAATCTTCTGTCTGACAGGTTGGGGAGCAGTTAGGTTGTAAGCGCCCTCACAATCCGAACTCATGATCAAATGATGAATCGCATATATTTCATCATCCAAGGAAATCCATGACATCCATTGCTTTCCTCCGGACAGAGGCCCACCTCCTCCCATTTTCCATGGTAGAAGCATCTTCCCCAAAGCTCCGCCTGCCGCAGATAGAACAATACCATTTCTGGTGTTCACAACCCGTATTCCAGCTTTCCTAGCAGAATCAGCATATGACTCCCACTGGATCACAGTCTCAGTCAGGAAACCATCTCCGGGTGCGCTATCCTCTGTTAGCTCTTCATCGCCACGATTTCCATAATATCCTATCGCGCTTGCTACGATAAATGCCTCAGGCTTATTTTCGAGTTTACTCATCGTGTCGGAAAGGAGGGTTGTGGAATCCTTTCTGGAGTCAACAATTAGTTTCTTTCTCTTCTTGCTCCATCTCTTGTCCCCAATCCCCGCTCCCCCAAGGTGGATAATAACGTCAAAACCTTCTATTTCTTTGGAGTCCAGAATTCCTCTGTCGGGATACCAAGTAATCTCCTTCGAATTCTCTTTCGCCTCTCTCCTGACCAACCTCCAGACGTCATGTCCTCCAGTATCTAGGAATGCGACCAGTTGAGTGCCAATTAGGCCGGAGGAACCGGAGACTAGGATTCTCTTCCTGTCGAGGTGAGAGAATCTGGAATGCTCCTTGAGGTCTCTCTTAAGCCGGAGCTCTCTCGCCTTGAACATCCTGGAGATCCTTCCCTTTACCAATAGTCCCCCCAGCATTTTATCTGCAAGGTTTCCAAGAGGCCCAAATGGGACCTGATAGCTCACCTCATCTATCACGGTTGTTTTTCCTTCCGCTTCTGATAGGTTATGATCGTGATTCCATGACCAAAATGGCCCCTTGACCATAGTATCGGAAAAATGCTTAGGGGGATCATATGCCGTGTGCTCAGCTACCCAGGTCATCTTCACGAACGGAGCTCCTGGAGCAGGAAAACGAAACACTCTCTGAGACCCAACCTCTAGTGAGTCATCTGCACGAACTTCCTCAGCTACCTCCCACGGTGGCATCAGCCTCCTGAATGAACCCTCATGCTCCTGTCTCTTATACACATCTGACGCTGCCGACGACATAACGGGTGT
>CAXHBZ010000166.1:0-2955 GCA_964015215.1 uncultured Candidatus Poseidoniales archaeon
GAAGCCTGTCCGTGAAGCACGCTCTCATATCCGACATCTTCCCTTCGGTAACTGAATTTCCTGTTATGTCGAAATGGATCTCGATTTCACTATCAACATCTATAGCCTCCATGGGAAAATCTGCCAGACTGTAATGCTCCAAACCATGAGGCCTAGGAGGAGGGGCCAGTTCTAACGATTTTGAGGGCGCTACTGTCCTCCCGATAGGAGAATTACTATCGGGGCTTGGAAGGGTAACTTGTTCTGTCATAGTAGAGTCAGGTACAAAGGTCTCGACTGGGATTTTTGTTGACATGGACAGCAATTCTCTGACTGTCCTATGGTCCAGTATCTTCACACCAGAGGATCTAGCGGCCTCAATAAGTGGCTGGATATCTTCCAAGTCTTGGATCATCTCTTGCGACTTTCTGCCAATCACAAGCATACCCGAAGAAGCCAAAATCCGCTGTCTTTCAGACCAATCGTCCGAGGCCATGCTCAATAGGGGAGATAGTCGCCTCATGATGATATCGCAAGGAAATTAGTCAGAATGTTCTTTGTTGTCCCAATCCGTCAGAGAAGCTAAATCTACTTTCCCGATGTCTTCAGCAACTGTTCGAGGACTTTTTTGCCATTCAAGACTACCTTCCCACTCCTCGGAAAGGGGGTCTAACTGGGAAGTATCAAAGGAAATATCTCTCTCGTCCTTGTTCAGCACTTCCTCGACGACTGCCTCGTTTTCATCAACCCTGTCTAACGCCTCGAGAGTAAGTCTTAATGCAAACGCGGCGAATGACTTCTTGTTGTCCAGTCTATCGTTGTCTCCAAAATCCATCCTCCTCGACAAAAAGTAGTCTCCTGCTATCACAGCTACATGGACCCTGCCTACCTCTTTGTCTCCGGTCGAACCTCCGGGCCCTGCAATTCCAGTTATGCCTATTGAAACGTCGGACCCAGACTGATACTTTGCCCCCTGGGCCATCTGAATGGCGACCTCGTGTGACACAGCACCCGCATCCCCGCTATCGAAGGCTGACTTTTCTACGCCTAACTCCCTCATTTTTGATTCATTGGAATATGTTATCCATCCTTGGTTAAACCACGCCGAGGCTCCCGAAATATCGGTAATCAGAGATGCTACCATTCCACCTGTGCAGGATTCGGCGACAGACACAACCCAGTCTCTCTTCCTGAGCCTCCTTGCTACGCGGGACGCTAGTCCAGCGGTCTCTTCGACCACGCTTCCCCCTCAGGACGTCGCCTTTTGAATATGATGTGAGAGGGTTATTTCCAGCAGGGAATATGATTGTAATTTAATGGTGGGTCCGGCAGGAATTGAACCTGCGATCTTCGCTTTGTAAGAGCAACGTCATAACCCCTAGACCACGGACCCTAGATGGACCGGGGAGCGCTGTGTTCAAATGGCCTGCGGCTGAAGGAGCTACAGGAGTTCCCATGTCCGGTGTCTCAGATTTGGTTAAATTACTCAAAAAAACGGGGATTCCGATGAATGAGAGCATTATTGAGGCATTATTGTCCACTGAGCCATCGGATTTTACAGATTTTCCTCTGGAGAGTTTCTGGCAAGACTATCCAGTGCCGTTTCTTGTAACTGATGCTGGGGTGACAAAAACAATCTCTGCACCCCACATGATTGCGACAATGCTGCACCACTTGGAGCTGAGGTCTGGCCTACATGTGGTGATGATGGGATCAAAGGGAGGTTATCTTGCAACACTAATTGACAAGATTTGTGGACCCTCGGGAAGGGTTACTATTATTGAGCCTCACAAGGAGGTTTCAAACCATACTTCATTGATACTTGAAAGCCGTCATCAGACCGGCATAATACGTGTCCAAGGGAACGAAGCACTGGATGACCCGTCATGGCCTAGGGATGTAGATAGGGTACTGTTTACCGGATCGGTGAGAGACATGCCTAAGCAGATAGAACTGCTTATTGGAGAAGGAGGTTTTGTCTTGGGCCCATTCGGTGGTAGGATTCAGCAAAGGCTGTTGAAGAAAGAATGGCAGGGGGGGCTCTGGTATGAGACAGATTTAGGGAGCGTAGTTTTCGGGCCTTTGGACATTTCTGAATATGACAGAATATTCCCGGATCCAGAATTCATCGCAGACGAGTTTGAGGATGCGTTAAAGTTATTGACATCGGTATTGGGAAGCGAATCTGAAGAAGTTTTCAGACTGGAAAAACTGATTCAGTCTCTCCGAGACCTTCCGCCCGGGCTTCCAGAAATAGATGAGAGTTTCACAGATGAGGAGATTATCGAACACCCTGTAATCGAACTATTAATGACTGAGTCTGAGTGGTTAATCGAATTATGGCCGACATTCAGTAGATTGGTTGGTTTTGATCTGATTGAGCTGACTTCTGAATCTGAGAATACCCCTTTTGGGAAAAGGCATCGAGACTTTGTTCCCTGATAATTGAAAAATTGAACCAATAGAAGAAGTGATGTCTGTAAGGCCTCAGGAAGCGACATGACGGACGCGATGCGCGATAATCTTCTCGACGCATTGCACCATCTTTCAGATGCCAGCCAGCATTTACTGAGTGAGCTTAGAAAGAAAGGTTCAGCTTGGATTGTTGGAGGTTGGGTAAGGGACTCTATGATGGGAATAAGGGCTGAAGACATGGATATTGCTACCACACTGACGCCTGAGCAGATCAAGTCTATTTTTCCTAGATCGATAATGGTCGGAGCTAGCTTCGGAACTGTGATAGTCAGGTTGGAGGATGATGAGCTTGGCTCTGAATGGCAGGTTACTACTTTGAGAAGTGAGGGCGACTACTCTGATGGAAGGAGGCCGGACAGAGTCCGCTTCATAGAAGAAGGGGAAGATAATGCAAACATAATAGAGGACTTGGGCAGGAGGGATTTCACAATAAATTCCATGGCTGTTGATATTAATGGAAACCTGATAGACCCCCATGATGGCCTTGAAGACTTAGCAGAA
>CAXHBZ010000167.1:0-2937 GCA_964015215.1 uncultured Candidatus Poseidoniales archaeon
CTTTACTGCGTCTAAAGTAGAATCCATCTCATCACCGCCGGTGAGGCCCGGCGTACCTTTCTCAGGTCAGCCCCTTATGAATCCGACGGGGGAGTGGCCTAGGAAATTCGTAAACACAAAGCTGGGGAATCATATCATTTGACCGGATACATCAAGGGGTATACGTCTGTAGCGATATTGTGGCGAAGGGTAAACGAGATGATCCAAAGTGGATTGAAGTCAGTGATTCTGATAGCCACAGAGATAGTCTAAACCCGGGGCAGGATTATCATGATTTGGCGTCGTCCTATCCGGATGCCCCAGTACCGAGGATAGTAGGTGATACCGTTATTCGGAGGGCAGATCTGGAAGACCTTACAGGAATTTCTAAGATAATGGACTGGGTCTCTGACGGGGATGTCGTAATTGTTAAGATGGGAAGAATCATCAATAATGATTTGGAGTTGCATGTAGCCGTAAATAAAATTCAAAGGTTCGTAGAAGATGACATCTCTGGTGAGGTACTTAGGCTGGGCGACAAAAGGTTGTTGTTATTGCCCTCCACATTTTCAAGTTCGTCTAACAATTGAGGGTCGATATGGAGAGTGCTGTAGAACAATCATGCCCTGTTTGTGGAACAGAGGATTCGCTAAGGATGCTGGCACATACCTCTGAGATACCATACTTCGGAGAGCACACCCAAATTACCATGTCATGCTCCAGTTGTGGTTGGAGAGTAACAGATTTCATACCGGCCGAGGGAAAAAAGGCGGGAATGTGGAAGTTAGTAATCGCAAATAGAGGCCATATCAGTGCCAGAGTAGTTAGGTCGTCATCTTGTACAGTGAGAATTTCTGAGCTGGGTTTGGAGGTCTCACCAGGATCCAGTTCCACGGGCTATATCTCCAACGTAGAGGGAGTATTGGAGAGATTTTGTATGGCGATAGGAACCATCAGGAAGCAAGCAGAGAGAGATAAAGAGGATGTTACGCTAGAGAAGTGCGACGATCTTCTCAGAAGGATTGAATCCGTAAAGGACGCTCGTGAGATTGTTACTCTGGAACTGCTTGATCCCGTTGGACACAGTCAGATACTCCATGAAGACGCGGTCTCAGCTGAGATTTCTGATGAAGAAGCCAAGGGTTTGGAGCCTGGTCCGGTATACCCTGTTTTTGATATAGGGAATGATGAGATTAGTTAGAGTCTGGAGCTAGGAATTCATCGAGATTACCTCTCCAAAGTTCCCTTTTCTCTGAGATATCCATTAGCCATTCTCCCGCTCTCTCGGTACAAAGTTGTTTCATTTCACCTGCAAGCATTCTGCCACTTTCATATTCTCTCTTAATTTCAGAAATTGCAGAATCATCCTCTTCAAAGAAGAATTCTAAGTACTGGAATGGCACATCTTTGCTACAGTCCCCTCCTAATCTCCTATGCTCTTCAACAGTAGACTTCCCCCCGCTTACTGCTCTTCTGACTTTCTTTGCCATAGAATCGTACGTATCGTTCATGAATATGGTTGTTTCGGGTTTGGAGGATGACATCTTTCCCCCAGTCATACCAGGGGCGAATCTATGATACGTGGAACAAGGGGACATCAGCCCTAAACCCCCCATATCCCTCTCCAATTCGAGTAATTTGAATCTAATCAGACTTCTATCAGAATTTGTGGCACCTGGTACAACCAGAGTGCCATGTTTTGGATTAGATATTGAATCAGCGAAGCCTAGCGAGGCAATAATTTGAGTAATCCTTCTGAAGATATCGGCCCTGACTTCTCTGTTGATTTTCCCTCCCTTTTCCACACCGAAAATTTCTGCATTATCATTTTGGATCGAGAGAGAAATAGTGAGGCCACCTGCCTTTCTCGAATTGATATTGAACCAATGCGTCTTAGCGACAATGTCTCTTGTAAGTCTTAGATGTGGGTCCTGATCTATGCCTACGGGTACAACGATTGGCCTGAGGCCCCCGAACTCTTCCAACTGAGGGTGCACGATATCCCCCACCTGTACCATCGGGGCCTGTACGTGAGCTAGATTTGTATCGCCAGTGAATCCATAAATAGCCTCGAATTCTGAAAGATTAGTTCTTCTCCCCAACTTGAATCCCAATCTCTGGACTTCGGGTCTTGAACTTTGGAAATAAACGCTTGACTTATCGGGGTCCAAACCTAGTGCTGCGTAGTTCAATATGTATTCTTCAATCGCAGTTTTTCTACCATCGGACAGGCTGATCCCCCTAGTAGCAAGTGCCTCGAGATCTGCCACTGCCACGGTGACGTCAGCGCCTTGTTCCTGAAACCACTTTACTTGTTCTATAACCATACTGTGGCCCAAATGCATACCTCCACTTGGCATCAACCCAGTCAGGACTCCCAAGGGTGAGCTGTCTCTGATACACCGAACAGCCACATCCAAATCCCTGTGTGCAAATACTATGCCTCTTCTGTGTAGCATTCCGGGATTTGGAAGCATTGAATGGTCTAGCTTCTGTAAGCCGAACTTTTGGACTATTCGAGAGTAATCCGTCTCTCCCTCCGATGACCATGGGTCAATGGCCCTGTCACCGTCCATGCGCCTTGGAATATAAACCACTCAATCAAGTCATCGCAGGAATTCATCTTAAATTATCCAACCGAAGGTGCAATAGAGGGTGTCGGTGACGGTAGGGTATGAAGACAGTTCATTGCTTTGGTGCGGGGCTTGTGGGATCTTATGTAGCCAGGAAATTAGCAGAATTTGGATTTCGTGTGCATGTACATGATCTCAACCCGCATGAAGCCCTGAAACATCCCTGTCTGACGACTCATACAGGAAACGCCCTTGAAGTTGACTTGTTTGATTATGGCGATGTGGATTTGGTAGTGAATATGTTGCCCGGGGAGATTGGACATGATTTAAATTTGAAACTTTCTGATGGGCAGTGGCCTATCGCTGTCTCTTATACACATCTCCG
>CAXHBZ010000168.1:0-2926 GCA_964015215.1 uncultured Candidatus Poseidoniales archaeon
GGCACAAGCCCCTCGAGTCCCTCACACGGCCTGTCCCATGGATCGGGCCCCCTTGTCACTAGTGGCTCTGCCAGAGTGTGGTCGGGAAGGAAGGACAGCATCTCCGCTGTGATGTCAAATGCGTCTTGCTCGTCATCCGCTATCATGCAAGCCACACCGCTCCTACTGGCGTGTTGCTCGGCCCCACCAAGGCTCTCCTCGTCCACAGATCCATCAATTATCTCAGGGATCATGTACGGGCTTCTCATGAACATCCTCCCGTGTTCTGATCCCAGTATAACGAAATCAGACAAAGCCGCACCTAGAGCGCTGACTCCCGATACGGTCCCTAGCACCAAGGAGAACATTGGTATTCGACCAGAGCAGGCGACAAGAATATCCAACAGCTCTCCAGTCGCACCTAGGGACGTTACCCCTTCCTCTACCCTCTGTCCGTCCCCGTCCCATATGCCGATCAGTGGAAGTTGGGACTTCTCTGCAAATTCAGCGACCTTTGCGATCTTTTTGGCGTGCATCTCCCCCATGGTGCCTGAGAATACGGCGTAGTCTTGGGCGAAGCAAACGACTCGTCTGCCGTCAATCATGCCATGTCCAGCAACAACGCCGTCTCCCAATGGGCGGTGGAGGTGCATGTTGTGGTCCCCAGCTCTGTGCTGCACGAATGAGTCGACCTCCACAAATGACCCGTTATCCAGGAGCTGTGATATTCTCTCTCTGGCGGTCTTCTTCCCCTCTTCTCTGAGTTCTCTGAGGCTCGAAGAGTCTCCGGGAGAGTGTGCCAATTGCCTCATTGCGTCTAAGTCATCACTCCGCGAGGCCTCCGGCATGGCGGGCCCTTGTGGGAGACGGTACATCAGCAAGACGGCTATGAGACGAATCCATCCCAGCCTCGCATGTATTCTATGAACGTGTCACTGAGACCTTGTTTCTGCAGGTGATCGCTGGAAAACGGAGGCTTCGCAGGGTCGTATTTGTAATCCGAAATGTTAGACGCCCAATCCGCATGTCCGATAGCGGCTCTGGCTATGCCAATCATATCCGCGCCATGGCCCATGACGGTTCTGGCCTGGGCAGATGACCAGATTCCCCCCGCGGAGATGATGGGTACTGTTTTTCCCAGCCTTTCGGAGAACCACTGAGTGAGGGTCCTGTCGTCACTAGTGAACTCTGATGAACCCCATGAGCAGTCCCAGCACGAGATGTGGAGGAAGTCCACGCCCGCTTCGGCGAGTAGCTCTCCAAGGACTAAGCTGTCACTCAGCCTCACCCCTACCTTTCTGTGTTCGGGGGAAATCCTGACTCCAACAATGAAGTCTTTCGGGACCTTCTTTCTGACGTCATCGATAATTCTCATTAGGAATCTGGACCTCTCCATAATGCCACCTCCCCACTCGTCTGTTCTCCTGTTGGTTTTCTCGCCGAGGAACTGGCAGATCAGGTATCCATGGGCCCCATGGAGCTCTACCCCGTCGAATCCTGCCTTTGCGCATCTTGAGGCAGCGTCGCCGAATGATTCGATGATCTCCTCGATTTCAGAGGAGGAGAGTTCCCTGGATGTTTCCTCGGAATCCGCGGAAAGAGGATTCTCACTCGCAGATACCGGTCTCTCGCCCGTAATTTCCTCGGGCGCGAACATCCCTCCGTGGAATATCTGGGCGAGGCTCAATGCACCCCTATCCCTGATGCCGTCAGCTAGTCTGGAGAGTCCCGGGATGTGGTGGTCGCCCCACACCCCCATCTCACCAGTCCAACCTTGTCCGCCTCGGGTGACGTGCGTTGCTGCCGTGGTGACAATGCCGAATCCTCCCTGTGCCCTCATGAGCAACCAGTTTATCTCGTCGTCGGAAAGCGTTCCATCCTCTGCACTCTGTTTGTTCGTCATTGCAGCGAGGACAGTGCGGTTTCTGGAGACGTGGCCAGTTCTTTCGAAGGTGAATCCCTCTTCAGGACTAGGCATGCTACCGGGGGGAGGTGCTCGGTTTTGAATCTCAGTCTCGTACCACAGGGGGATTCTCCCCGAGGAGGTCACTGCTCCATCCTTCCGACACTGATTCCCGTGACTTGTCTTGTGACAGAAGGAAGTGGAGCTTGACTAGTGCAGACCCCGGAGGGCACAGGGAGCCATTGCCGAGCATCCCTATGGCTTGCTGCACCCTTCCCTTACTGTAAACATCCAAGTGCACTGGTCCGTGAACGGCCTGTGCAACGACCACTGCTATACCCCCGTTCTCACAGTAATCCTCCAAGAGGACCCTCAACTTTGTGTTCTCAGGGGAGTCTTCCTGGGGGTCGGAAATCGGCAGATGGCCCAGTCCAGTCCCGTGGAACAGAAGTGCGTCATATCCCAGGTCAACAGCAGAGTTTACCATGTCCGAGTGGAGATGCCCATCGGAAACGAACTGAGCTATCCTCACCGAATCATCGAACAAAGTCGGGGATATCGCCTCAATCCTGGCATCTTGTGGGTCGGACTCAACCAACTGTATGCTAGGGTTACCGTTCCCGAGGATGACATGCGCGATAGGCTCCTGATTGATGGGCTTGAACGCGTCTCTACGTGATGAGTGGTACTTCCTGCAAGCGCAGCCCGGAAGGACGACGCACCTTCCGTCAGAGGAGGAGGCGTGTGCCACTACAACCGAAGAGTCCCTGTACCCCGTAGGTGCAGGTCCGTTAGCGGCCCAGAATACAGCGGAGATTAGGTTCTCAGGGGCGTCAGAGGAGCCCCTGTCAGGGGATCTCTGTGATCCGGTAAGGACTATCCTTCCCGGTGGCCTTCCCCCGGAACCCGACCAGCCATATGCCATAGCCGCCGCAGAGAGGTGTAGAGGGTCGGTCCCGTGAGTTATGACCACACCAACGGCGCCCTCTGCGAAGGCCTCTTCCGTCGCCTTTAGCATACGGTTCCAGTGACGGGGCCTTATGT
>CAXHBZ010000169.1:0-2926 GCA_964015215.1 uncultured Candidatus Poseidoniales archaeon
TTGTAGCGTCTCGTGGGCTCGGAGATGTGTATAAGAGACAGTCCTTATCCATGAATTGATCCTCATCGAAGTCATCTGTAAATGTCTTCACTATTACGCACCATGCGTCTCCATAGGCGTCCTCGTTTGCTAAATCTGGATTATCCTCGACATGTCCGTTTAATTCAACAATCGTACAAGATATGGGGGCATTGATCAGCATTCTATCGAATTCTCCATCATACCTAGTAGTGACAGTAATCAGCAACTCATCTGTGTCTACCTGAGCTCCCATTGTTTGGGATTTCGATGGCTTATCATTTTCATCATCGTCTTCTGACAGTCCGGAGTCTGCATCGATTTCGAAATCGCTGTCATCTCTAGGCCTAGCCAAGACAATCTGAATTACTTCCCCAAACTCTGCCATTAAGAACTCGCTCAGACCTATCTTGATGCTGGTTGTTCCCTCATCTTTGTCTTCATCCAAAACCTGCATCCATAGGTGATCAAGTGTGTAAAGGCGATCGTGTGCAATGCTGAACTCTGCGTAGTCGCTATCGGCCATAATCCTCGCTCCGCGGCGACCGGTATCAAATTTCAACTATTCGTTTGTTTGAATTTGAGAATTTAGCAACGAGAGGTTAACAATGGGGCGCCTTTCAGCGGTAATCGAGACCCATGAATTTTGAAGAGACAGAAGAGCAGAACATGATCCGAAACATGGTTAGGGATTTTGCGGAAGAGGTTCTTCTTCCGACTACTCTCGCTAGAGATAAGGACCAGCGGGCTCCGCTAGAAGAATGGCAAAAATTCTGTGAAACCAGCTTACAGGGGATAGCTATTGGGGAGGAATACGGCGGTAGCCCTGTAGACGAAATCACAGAGGCAATAATAGTTGAGGAGTTAGCTAGAGTTGATCCATCGTTCTCAGTGATGTATTGTGTTCATGTGGGACTTTGCTCGAAGACAATTTCGATTCACGGAAATGAGGAACAAAAGGGAAAATACCTCTCCAGGTTAGCAGGGAATGAGATAGGAGCCTATTCGCTATCTGAAGCTGGTTCAGGGACTGATGCGGCGGCTATGGTCTGCAAAGCCAAGCTGAGCGAAGATGGGACCCATTATATCCTCAATGGGGAGAAAATGTGGGTAACTAACGGATCCAGCGCCGACATATATGTCCTATTTGCAAAAGACGTTGACCATCCAGAGTATGGGGTAAAGAAACACGGTGGCACTACAGCATTTATTGTCGAGAAGAGTTTCAAGGGCTTCTCAGTCGGGAAAAAAGAAGACAAGCTTGGAATAAGGTCATCAGATACATGCTCCTTACTACTTGAGGATTGCATGGTTCCCGTTGAAAATGTCCTGAGGGAGTCGGGAGAAGGATTTCCCATTGCAATGAATGCATTGGACAACTCGAGAATAGGCATTGCTGCACAGGCACTTGGGATTTCACAGGGTGCATACGAGTCTGCGCTAAACTACTCTCATCAGAGACAGACATTTGGGAAGCCAATTTCTTACCATCAAAGTGTTGGCAACATCCTTGCTGACATGGCCACACAAATTGAGGCATCAAGAATGATGGTCTACAAGGCAGCATGGGCAAAACAGAGACACTATGAAGATGGTGGGCCTCGACACACCAAAGAGGCGAGTATGGCTAAACTATTTGCAGGGGATACTGCCATGTGGGTTGCAGAAAGGGCAGTACAAGTGCTTGGTGGGTACGGGTATACCACGGATTTCCCAGTAGAGAGGTTCTTCAGGGACGCCAAGATAACACAAATTTACGAAGGAACCCAAGAAGTTCAGAGGATTGTCATTAATAGGGCCATAAAGCCATGATTGGATTTTTATTCAACCCAGGTGTATCTTCTCTGGCCCTCTAGGTCTCCCTCCACTCCAATCCCAACTAATGCAAATTCGCCATTTGGAGACAATACGGATTCCTTTCTCGTGCCCCTGTGGAGCGACTCATAGATTGTCTTGTCGATTGGAGTCCTTTTGGATAACCTTCCAAACAAATCAAAACGTGAGGATATCTCCTTCCACTGCTCTTGAACCTCTCCCTCGAAAACCTTTGCCTTGGCACCTGAGCCATATCCGCAAAGACCGACTTTCTCGCCAACCATTTCAGTCCCATCCAGATAATCACTCTCCATTGATGACATTAATGCAAGGAAAATTGATCCAGTATACTGGTTTCCAATCAAGCTTGAAGCCCTCTGGGTTTTCTCAATTCTTTGCTCTGCAAACTCCTTGAATTCTACGGTCTTTGATATCTGCCTCCTGTAGAGATCGTTGGCGCGTTCGAATTCCTCGATTCCCTCGGGAGTCTGAGGAAAATCTTGTTCCAGGGGTTCAGGCCCGATTTCCCCAGTAATCGAATCCCACACAGGAAGATCTCTTCTATCATGCCTGAAAACGTCTGGAAACATCCTTTTTCCCTGAAAGGCGTAAGGCAGATGTACAATTATTCTCATCCATTGTTCGGTGAGAATTTCGTCTTCTTCAGGGTCATATCTGCCATCTTGGATTGCCTTTGACCTGAAATTTATGAATGCGGTCTTTACTGATTCGGAGTAGCATCTGTTGGAGAACTGTCCGTCAAAAACGGGCATATCCTTGTGTATCATCAGCTTCTCGTTTTCAAACATTATATCGTCTTTCTTTGATGAATTTGGCAGGTACTTGAGAATCTTCTCTGCTAGGCCCTCTTTAATTCTCTCTCCACTCTCCCGGGCGACATCCAATACGTTTTCCACTATCATCCTGGTATTGACTTCTCTTCTGGGTTTGAAAAAGTCGTGAACAGGCATAGTTGACACGCCCCAAATATCTGGAATCGCGAGAAGCCTTGGGTTGTGGCGGATCAAAATCGCCCCTCCCCCGGCCCCTTGGGTATATTCTCCACTAGATTCAAGATCATACTTGGCGTTGT
>CAXHBZ010000170.1:0-2911 GCA_964015215.1 uncultured Candidatus Poseidoniales archaeon
TCTAAAGCCACCCATGGACTGTCTGTCGCCCATTGAGGACCTATTGATAAAAAAGGGGTTATCGAAAGCTATTGATTCACGTTTCGCATCGACTGTGACTAGGAGCCCGACGGTCAGTCAGGGAAACCCTTTCCAAATCGAAGTTGGGCTTGTTTTTGGTGGAGACCTGGCCTCAGAGGGACCGATAGAAATTCTGAGGTTCGCCAACAGGGTGCCATTGATGTATCAGCAGGGAGGTTGTCTTCTGACAAAGGCTCTAGAAGCTGTAAACTGGAAAAAATATGGCTTGGACCAGCCTGGTGGTAGTGGTATCCCCAAGGGCCCAGCGGCTGTGTTAGTCCACTTGGCCTCCACAAACGTCCAGTTCACGAGTGAGGCGAAGGAGGCCGTGTCATACAACGAGGAGGTCTTTGATGAGGTCCGAAAAGCCATGCTCGAGGTTGGCAGAGGATTGAAGAACCATTTGAAGAAGAGCTCAGAGAGAAAGAAGGCCAAGGAGAAGTTCGAGCTAGTGAATATCATTCTCCCGGAGATTTCCAAAAAGTCATCCGAGCTTTTGGGAAGGGAGGAGCCAGATTTAGCCCCAGTAATCACTCAGATCATGAATGCGGTCTTCTTGGAAGAGGAGTTGTCCTGGAACAAAGAGTCCCGTCTGTCCATGTGTTCAGTGACGGTGCACAATTACACTGCCAGAGCTAGGGCATACACTATTCTTGCCAAGTGGCCTGAGAGGGAGGACACTTCTATGCAGTTCAATCCAAGAGGAGGTAGAAAGGAGGCAAAGGGCCTCTGGGCCTGGAGGCTCGATACATTAGATCCCGGGACCTCAACGGTTCTAGAGTTTGGAATATCCGGATTGTCCAAGGGAGACTGGAACGAGACTGACATATTTTTCAGAGGGAACGGGGAGATAATAGGTGCAACCAGAATGGATGAAGCACTTTTGGAAGAACAACGTAAGGCTGAGGCTCTGGAAGCTGCTGTAGAGGAGGTGCGTAGATCTTCGTCGCCTTCAGAAGAATTCAAAGAGGGGGCAGTTGAGATCTTCGAACCCAGTGCGAATACCGATTGGTTCGGCATGGAAGGTGATGATAAATGAGTGATGCACCGAGAAAAAACAGGAAGCAAGTAGTGGAGGCGCTACACGAAGTCGCTGCTGAGATGCACAATAGAATGCAGAGAGGAGACCCCCCTAGAATGACTCTACCAGTTAGGACCAAGACAAATATTTCATTCGACAACAAATTAGGGGTTTTCAAATACGGGAAGAATAAGACAGTTCGAGATGCCACAAAGCTTGGATCTGCAAGACAGCTTCTGCGTACATTGCACATTACGGAATTTATAGAAGAGATGATTGACAGTGGGAAATCTTCCACACTTAGGGAGATGTATTACATTTCCGAGGGATGGGGGAACGGTAAATTTGGATCTCAGAATGAGAGCAATAATCTAGCTGAGGACCTTGAGATTGTAACAAAATGTCTGAGAGAGGACTTCAAGCTCAGACCTGAAGAAGATGGTGCTAGGATAATCGGCAATATTACCGTGGAAGAGAGGAATCGAAGAGGGGAATGGATGAGCATAAACTGCAGGGACGATGTTGGGGATTCGGGATATGGTGTCCCTTACAACGTCGAAGAAGAGAAGTTGAGGCTGGTGGATGAGGATATTGACTTCGTGATGGCCATAGAGACGGGAGGGATGTTTGATCGCCTAATCGAAAATGGATTTGACGAAGAGGCAAGGTGTGCATTAATTCACTTGAAGGGTCAACCTGCTAGGTCCACAAGAAGGATAATCAGGAGAATTAGTGATGAGTGGAAGAAGCCTGTTGTCGTGTTTGCTGATTGTGATCCCTGGTCTTTTAGGATATACGCCAGTATCGCTTATGGAGCTATCAAGACTGCTCACATCTCGGAATATCTCGCTACTAAGGAGGCGACATATCTGGGAATAACAGCGGATGACATTCTAGCCTATGACCTTCCTAGTGACGAGTTAACGAAGCAGGACATTGGGGCGCTTGAAGCAGAGTTGAGTGATCCTAGGTTCAACACTGGATGGTGGCAGGAGCAAATCAAACTGATGCAGGAATTGGGCAAGAAGGCTGAGCAGCAGTCCCTGGCCAAATATGGCTTAGATTTCGTCACAGACACCTACCTTCCCGAGAAATTGGATACCATCGGATTAGGATACTGATAACGAATACTGAAAGGTGGTAGCCCATGCTTACCACATGGCGCGAGACATCTTGAGGTTCGCAAAGATTCTCTCAGCATTGTCATTCTTCCTTCTTCTGATGGGCACTGTAGCATGGAGTTCCGCATCGGATGAGAGTGAGAAGTATCTCGATCCTTCTCAGTTCAATGAAGCTGTGATTGGCCCGGGAGAGAGTGTGGTTGTTAATCTCTCATCTACTTCTTTCATGGGTCAAAGAGAGTACTTAGCGATGAGGATTGTCGAGGATGGTGATCCGTTACCCGAGGTTAGGCTGACTCTCGGACCTGAGGACTGTCGGTCCAATGATCCGAGCATTATACACGTAGACAGGCAACTGAACGCCGACAGCCCCAAATTCCGAATTGTTCGCGTATTCCTACCCAACGAGACTGGTGACTACACTCTGCACAATGACGCTGAAGACAGTGACCTTTGGCTGGTCGATGACTTCAGATCCCAGACGAGGATATTCCAAGAGAGTCCCATTTCAATAATCGTAATGATTGGTGGTTGCTGTATTGGAGGCCCAGTGGGACTAGTTGCACTGACTCTTGCGTTGATCGGATGGAGGAAAAACAAGGGTCAAGGGTCTGTCACAGTCCTGCCAGAAGTCCCTATGATGACTACATCCGAACTCTACAAGCTGTCTCTTATACACATCTGACGCTGCCGACGACATAACGGGTGT
>CAXHBZ010000171.1:0-2900 GCA_964015215.1 uncultured Candidatus Poseidoniales archaeon
CTACACCCGTTATGTCGTCGGCAGCGTCAGATGTGTATAAGAGACAGATACGTATCTCTAGCTCTTGATGGAAATGGGGAGTTGATACCTGAACGGGCAGTCAATCTTGAATGGGGCGAACAAAGTGCGCGACAAGCCGTGCTGTATGATTTTACAAATTCGGAAAATTGGTCGACTCTTGTAAGAGTCAAGACCATCCTCGGTGATTCTGAGGGCATCAGGGCCGTCATAGAGGATCTGTTCACTGTTCTGGGTAGAAAGCCAGAGCACCTTGTTCAACTGGAAGATGTGGATTTTCTATCAAATGGGCTCATTTTACTCGAGGGTTCGTTGGAAGCGGATCCATTAGACCCTGATAAGTGGTGGGAAATGGTTTCCCAATCTAACGATATGCTCAGTGAATTTTCTTCCAGGATGGGGTCATTGGATTTGAGGGATAGAAGGGCTAATGTCCTTTTTTCGAGAAGAATCGAGAGGATCCGTGATTCAGGTGATGAGGAACAGTTCATGTTGTTGTCTAGACTGGTGTTAGCTCAAAGGCCATCCAACCATGAGGCTTGGACATCCTTGGGTAGGATGCACGAAAGAAGGGCGGAGTACGGTGACGCATGGCTATGTTACGATCAAGCTCAGAGTTTTTTTCCAGGTAAGACAGTCAGGGATGATTTCAAATCGCGAATGGAGGGCATGTTGGAGGGTTCAGAAAAAACCCCCTGGAGCCCCCCAGGTATCAGTCAAAGGGTAGATTTTCTGAAAAAGATGGAGGATATGGCATCGTTGGAGAGTGAAGAATTTACTCTTGACGAGATTAGCACCGAGGAGGATGCCCCCCTACGTGGAATTGATCGAATGGTTGAAGATGGGCGAATCTCCGAGGCCTTCTTCAAGTCAAGGAGATTAGCTTCAGAAGGTGTAGAAGGAGCAATGGATATGTATGAGAAACTGAAGAAAATCATGGAGGAAGGGTGATGTTCGTCGTATGCTGGGTTACCTCTAGTAGGGCTTCTGATGGCCAGGATCCATGGATCATGGTCCTCAACAGAAACAGAGGATGGGAGCTTCCAGGTGGAGAAATATCAGAAGGTGAAGAGCACGATGTTGCGGCTCTCAGAGAGCTATATGAGGAGACGGGGATGCTAGGGACCGCGATATCATACGACGAGGGGATCATAGACGGGGGGGTTGTTGTCCTGATTGAAGTGGATGAGTCTCCAACTCCAGAGCCATGGGAATCTTCAGACCCTTCGATAGCCGAGGTAGGTTGGTGCTTGGAGGCGCCTTCTAGGCTTGCTTGGGATGAAAACGAGCTCAATAAAATTAGAAATCACGACTGGAGCTCTTCTAGGACTCTCCGGTCCTGAATCTCATTCTTCCTAGCCATTAGTACATTTCTCCATACCGGAGCGTCTATTTTTTGTGAGGCTTCCAAGATCAGGCCTAGGTCTATTCTCGAATACCCACTAAGATCGGTACTGAGCAGTGGAAATAGATACTCCACAACATCCACGATATCGTCTGGATTCGAAGGATTATTCGTGTTCCCTGGTCCTTCTCTGGGACTGGCTCTCTCCAAAATGGCTGACATTCTTGGGGATCCGACCTCTATATCATCAAGTGCTAAGTCCAACCACTCGAGAGAAGCGGCGATGGACTCGGGAACCATTCCAAGCTCCAAGAACCCTGATCTAGCTGACCATAGATGCCTCATTGCTGGGCCATAGTCTTCCATGGAGGAAAGAATTCTACCGACCTCTATTCTCGATAAGGATTTGATGTCCAGAGGATGGCCATTGTTCACGGAAATCTCAGAATGAGTGGCTAATGACATCATCAATTCACCTCTGTTGGCGTGCCATGTTGCTAGATTTAGCAGAGCGAGTCCGTGTATCGATGATCCACTGGAAATAGCATTAAGTCTGTCCACGCACCATCTCAGCTCACGTCCTATGTCGTCCATGGGGACAAGTCCAATCAACGCTCTCTCAATCCTTACCCTTGCCTCAATCGTGTGATCTCTATCGGGGCCGGACCTTGATCTGTCCAGAATTTCATCCGAAATGAGCTTTGCCTCATCGGTCTTACCATCCGCAAGGAGCGAAAGCATGGACTCTAGAAGAGTCTCAAGTTCGCTTCGATTGGTTTCAGTTTCTGTCATGCTTCTCACTGTGTTTCGTAAGCTGTAACAAGATCGTCATATTTCTTACGTAGCTCACTCTCTCTTGAAGAAAGCCTGTCCATATGGTCTTGGAATGCCTTCATTGATTCCTCTAGATCATTCTTTAGAGATTCTCTGTCTTCAACTTCCAGCAATAGGCTGCCTATTGCCCTGTAAACCGGTTTTTCTGGATCCTGCACGGACAGAGCCTCCAAAGTAATCGAAATCTCGCTCAATTGAGTTGTGACATTTTGAATCTGGGCTAGTGTAGATTGTAATTCCTGAGCAACCGCCTTTAAAGCCTCAGCAACCTCATTATTCGAATTCATACTATTTATCCTCCTTCCTGATTGCATTCAAAGCTTGCTCTGAGGCAATAACCCCCCTCATAGTTGAGTTCCATATAGCCCTGAGGTCCGAGAAGGTCCCAGCTACGAGGTGGATTGATATTTCCCCGTCTGAATGGGTGAACTCGGACTCAGTCTGCAATCCGCTAGCAATGTGCTCAGCATGGCGGTGTGGGAAATTCAGAGACAGGGAAATACTGTCCTCATTCTTCCTCTGAGTCGGCAACTTCTTCTGCCTCCACGATTTTCCTCTCAAATTCCATAGCCGCCTGCTGTGCAATGACTGCCATATCGGTCGCTGTGGCACCTTCCATTGATCTTCTGACCACTCTATTGTTTGCATCGGACGCTCTTGTAAAGGGCTCCCATACCCCTCCGGTGAATGTGTGCTTGCACTT
>CAXHBZ010000172.1:0-2863 GCA_964015215.1 uncultured Candidatus Poseidoniales archaeon
CTGCTACACTATACCCATGATTTGCTAGATTCAAACAAATCTCTCTTCCAATCCTCACAGCCCCTCCTGTAACAAGAATCACTCCTTCGTCCATAACCTGCCGGAGGGTTTCTTCCCTATTACGGGTTGTATTGCACGGCCCCTTAGGGGCCGATGAGAACGATTAACTTCGGTACTCTACCCGGCAGACATATGGCGACTCGTCTACCTACCATCCAAGAGGCGGAAATAGGAGGCGGTTCATGCTCTAGTGGTCGGCCGGCAGAGCAATTGAGAAAAATAGGCAGAGAAAGGAAAAGGCTCCCTAGTTGGTTCAAGACCAGTCTTCCTGTCGGAGAGTCTCAGAACAAGTATAATGCTACAATGACCAGAGTGAAGGAAAACGGGCTCCACACGGTTTGTGAAGAGGCTCGGTGCCCGAATATACACGACTGCTGGGGCAGGGGAACCGCTACGTTCATGATAGCCGGTGACGTATGTACTCGAGGATGCAGATTCTGCGCAGTTGACACGGCCAGGAATCCTCCACCGCTAAATCCCGATGAGCCAAATGACTTGGCATTGGCAATCGAAAAAATGGGCATTCAATACGCTGTGATTACCGTAGTCAACAGGGATGACATTCCCGATGGAGGGGCCTCGCACTACAGAGAGTGCATCTTAGCTGTACATGAACGATGTCCCGAAGTGGGCATAGAGATTCTTTGCTCAGATCTGGATGGAAATCTTGACTCGCTCGAAATACTCCTTGAGGGCCTTCCAATCCGTGTGTTCGCTCACAATGTGGAATGTGTTCCACGTCTGGATAATTATGTCCGGGACAGGCGAGCGTCATTTACTCAATCATTGAGTATTTTATCTGAGGCCAAAAGAATCCGTCCTGACTTGAAGATTAAAACTAGTATCATGGTTGGATTAGGTGAGAGTGATTCAGAAGTCGTGGATGCAATGAGGGAGATACGGTCTTGTGGTGTCGATATGATAACCCTAGGTCAATACCTACAACCAGGAGGGAGGCACATTCCTGTGGATAGATTCCCTGAGCCTTCTCAATTTGCTGATTGGGATAGGGAAGCAAGAGATATCGGATTCTCTGCGGTGGCCAGTGGACCATTGGTTCGGTCAAGCTACAGAGCAGGATTGCTCTGGGAAGAGGCAACAGGTTCTGAGCCTGTCGTGACAAGGGAGTCGACAGGTTCTGCAGTCAGTCACCTAACATTCCCTAAAACGAACGGAGGCCAAATGATATGAGCGAATGGGGAGTGTTTCGGCCATGAGCAGTGAGAATAGCAATGATCCATTGTACGTTCCAGATGCTCCGCATAGGCCTGGCGACAAGGCAGATTTCACTGATTGGCCGTGGTCTCCGGGTGACCTTGAAAGGCCGGAGTGTGATTGTAGCGCATCCGAAACAGTAGATTTGGCTGAGGGGTTAGTCCGAGTTCTCGGGGATGACAACAGATCCTCAGGAAACTGGGACCCAAAGCTAGGCCCAGAGGTATTGATCAAAGGGTTGGAGCATATGATGAGACTCAGGATATTCGACGATAGAATGATGAAGATGCAGCGGACTGGAAAACTCTCTTTCTACATGCGTTCTTTCGGGGAAGAGGCAGTTGCCATAGCCCAAACCATGGCCCTCGAGAAGCAAGACTGGTTATTCCCAACGTACAGACAGCCCGGAGCGCAATTCGTCAGAAATAGGGATATGGTGAGCATGATTTGCCACTGCATAGGTAATGAAATGGATAATGTCAAAGGGAGGCAAATGCCAGTTCATTACACATACAAGGAAGGTCGATTCATCTCCGTGTCCAGCCCTGTCGGTACGCAATTCAGTCAAGCAGTAGGCGTAGCCCTAGCATCGAACTACAAGGGCCTTGATGAAGTGACCATAACATGGATCGGTGATGGGGCCAGCGCTGAGGGGGACTATCACTATGCACTGAATTTCGCAAGCATCTTCCAAGCCCCGGTAATTCTCAATGTGGTGAATAATCAATGGGCTATCTCCACTCACAAGAATTTCGCCAGTAAAAATGGAAATTTCGCCGTCAGAGGAATCCCATACGGCATACCAAGTATCAGAGTTGATGGCAATGATTTCCTAGCCCTGTACTCTGTGACCTCTTGGGCCAGAGAAAGGGCCTCCAGAGGGTTCGGACCTACGCATATAGAGGTCCTGACATACCGTTCTGGAGCTCATAGCAGTAGCGACGATCCCTCTAGGTACAGGCCATCTGATGTTCACGACCACTGGCCAGGCGGTGACCCAATTTCACGTCTTCGCGACCACCTCAAAGAAATCGGGGAGTGGTCTGATGAGCAACATGATGAACTCTCGAAAAGGATAGATGAAGAAGTCGTGGCGGCATACAAAGAGGCTGTCAAGTTTGGAGACCTGGCAAATGGGCCATATCCTTCTTCTGATGCCATATTTACAGAGGTCTACGAGGAACCCCCTTGGCATTTGAAAGAACAATGGGATGAAATGAAGAGATGGAGGGACTCATGATGCCTAACATGAATATGGTTGAATCGGTGAACAGTGCGATCGACACAATGCTGTCCAGAGACAATAATGTCATAATGTTCGGCGAAGATGTTGGATATTTTGGAGGGGTCTTTAGAACGTCAGACGGCCTACAAGAAAAGCATGGAAAACACAGAGTCTTCGATTCTCCACTCTCAGAAGGGGGGATCGCGGCAACTGCCTTTGGGATGGGAATAAATGGATTAAGGCCCGTAGTTGAGATTCAATTTGCTGATTACATCTTCCCAGCTTACGATCAGATTGTCAACGAAATGGCAAAGGTCAGGCATAGATCTGTCTCTTATACACATCTGACGCTGCCGACGACAT
>CAXHBZ010000173.1:0-2833 GCA_964015215.1 uncultured Candidatus Poseidoniales archaeon
ATGATAAGGGTCAGGAGCAGAGAGAGTGACACATCTCCGGTAGATCTTGGATCTTACTCTTCCAGAGTCACCTTCATGAATGCCAATGCCGCTGTATCAGCTGCAGTGGAAATAAGGAACGATTTGTTGGAGGCGACCAGTGAAATTACTGGTGCAAAAATTGAAACTCTCGTGATTGGTGACCGCCGGATATTCAACAAAAGGGACCCTGCAGTGGGAGTGTCATATCTGGAGGCTTTACACAAGGCTCAGGAAGACAGGGGCGCATTAGTTTCTTCGGGTTCGTATCGTACGCCTCCAATGGGGAGGGCACACAAAGGAGCCGCGGCTGGACTTGCTCCGGCATACTCATTTTCCGCCTATGTAGCAGAGGTTGATGTAGACATAGAAACTGGTCAAACGAAGGTTCAGAAGGTCTGGGCGGCGCACGACTGTGGCAAGGCGCTCAATCCATTAGCAGTAGAGGGGCAGATAATTGGTTCGTGTCACATGGGAATGGGCCAAGTCCTAAGTGAAGAAATGAAGTATGGCAGAACTGGGCACCTACTGAACCCCGACCTTTTGGACTACAAAATACCCACGGTTCATGAAATGCCGGAGGTGACTCCGATAATTGTTGAGTCGAATGATCCAGAAGGACCATTTGGGGCCAAGGAAGCAGGGGAGGGGCCCCTTCTTCCAATACTCCCGGCAGTCGTTAACGCTGTTTACGATGCTATTGGAGTGAGGGTCAGTGAGCTACCAATCACGCCTGATAGACTTTACAAAGCCATTGAAAAGAAATGCAGGTCCGAGGGTGTAAAAGATCCACTAGATCTAGAATCCCCCCGACTTAATCTGACTAGTTTGCAGAAAGTTCTGGAGAGCAGGTCCAACAATCACTCCAGCAGGGACAAGGAAAGGCGCCTAACAGACGACCCGTCTCCGTATCACAATGGCGCTCTTTTTGGGCTAGATCCAGAGATTCCCGGGGACGAGCAAGACTCGAGATGGGCGGCGGTCGTATTGCCTCCGGAAGGATATTTGGACAATCCTGGGCTAGCTGGAAGCGCATGGAAACATGCGGAGAGAAGACATAGGAGTGATGCAGAATGAAGATGCCACCTTTCAACCTCCACACTCCGAATACCTTGGACGGTGCTTTGTCCATCGCCTCCGAATTATCACTGGCAGGAAAGGATTATGATTGGATTTCGGGGGGCACCGATCTCATTCCTAATTACAAGTGGCATGTCAATGCAAAGAAGGATGTTATCTCGCTATCTGGAATCGAGGAATTGTATGAAATGACACCTCTCAGGATTGGGGCCATGGTTAGTCTTCAGGAGATAGTTGAGTCGGAATCGATTCATCCACTAATTTCCCGGACCGCCAGTAAAGTGGCCAGTGTAATGATCCGGAGATCCGCAACGTTAGGGGGAAATATCTGCCTAGATACTAGGTGCTTCTGGTTTAATCAGACAGAGGAGTGGAGAGAATCAATAGATTGGTGTCATAAATGCGATTGTGGAACTGGGGCAGACTGTAGGGTAATTCCGAACCAGAATGAGCTTTGTGTAGCTACTTATCAAGCTGACTTAGCCCCTGTGCTGATGTGTCTTGGAGCGACTATTCATCTTTCATCGCACAAGGAATCCAGATCAATGCCGATTAGTGAATTCTTCAAGCTTGATGGGATGACACGAAATGTTCTCAAAGACGACGAGATAGTCACACACGTTACATTCCCTGAGGATATATTTGAGTGGGGGGGAGACTACCAAAAACTTCGTCAAAGGGAAAGCTGGGACTTTCCTGAGGCTGGAGTTGCGGTGACGTGGAAGAGAGGAGGGGGAGGTCTCGAAGATTTACGTGTTGCAACAACCGGTTTAGAGTCCATTCCTGTGCTACATACGGAGCAGTCGGCGGAGGCATTGAAGGGGTGGGAAGGAAAAGATAGCATAGCCAAATTATCTGAATCGGTCAGAAAATCAGTGAAGCCGGTCCTGAACACTTGGTATCCGCCCTCGTACCGAAAGAAAATGGTCAAAGTTCTAACTAGAAGAGCATGTAGTGCCCTACTGGAGGTATGAGTTTGAAGGTCGGAGTTATTCTCGCATCAATCACTTTCATTTGCCTTCTTTCCCCAATTGCAACCTCTCAGCAACCAGACCCTCCTGGTTGGGACCTAGGGATCGAGTACCCTCAAGAGGACCAGGAAAACCCGTTTGAATTAAGTTCCTCAGGGACAGCAACTGTAACATTCTATGTCTCGAATAATGAGCTCCTGCCCATTACTATTGATTTCGAATATGATATTCCATTCGAGGGAGCACACGACGGTCCGGAGTCAGAGACAATAGGGGCTGGAAACAACAAGACTTTCACTTTGGCAATATCAAGCATCGATGTCAGGAACAACCCTGCAGAAACCGCCGAGGAATTCAGCGTCACCGGACTTTTGGTCTCGAGAGGCTCTATCCCACAGCCAATTCCGGACTCTAGGAGCGGTACAGGAGAGTTGCTGATTCCAACAATACATGACTTGGAGGTTAGAATCGCAGAACCTGTGGGCCCAGTGAACTCGGGCTCGGAAATGACTTTGGCTGTCTACGTTGAAAATTTTGGGAATGTTGTCGACAGGGTTGGTTCTGTTGAGGTGTCAGATAACTGTCCATTACTTACTGTGGGTGATGGACTAGATTCTCTGACAACAAGGGATATAGCCCCAGGTAGTACAATAAATTCTCCGTTGCTAATTACAGCTTCACAAAGTCATCCTCAAAGGAATTGCGAAGTGGATGTTACAGCTGTCTCTTATACACATCTGACGCTGCCGACGACATAACGGGTG
>CAXHBZ010000174.1:0-2826 GCA_964015215.1 uncultured Candidatus Poseidoniales archaeon
TGTCGTCGGCAGCGTCAGATGTGTATAAGAGACAGCTTCATCAAGTAGAGGTGGATTGAAATTCTCTGAACGATTTCATCAATTACCAAATTACCCTTCGACCGACGAAGCGAAAATACCTCTTCTGGGGGATAGAGATGATGTCATGAGTCGTATTATTGATTCTTTCTCAGACATGAGATACTCGGAGGTTGATGGGATAAGAGTTCGTTATGAGGATGGTTGGTATCTCTGTCGGCCAAGCAATACTGAGCCGATTTTAGTAATGAGAGCTGAGGGGCGTACAGGGGACGCGCTGGAGAAGATTCTGCGTGATGTCGACTCGAGAATTGGGTCTATGTTGGATTTAACTAATCTATTATGAGAAAAACTCTTCTTGAGTCTAAAGAAGGCCCGATACCTTCCAAACTAGAATGGCGAGAAGTGCGATAGAAATCCCAATATCCATCAACATTTTCAGTGTGGTCAGAAGCTTACCTATTCCTTTGAGGACAGGCGAGGTATCCAGGTCATCGATACTCTTCATGACCTCTCTATATGATTCAAGATATTTGGTGAAGAAAAACACAACGAACCACCATTCACGCTTATCTCGGGGAAGCAAATTGTGCCTCTTCATAAGAATGTCTGGTATCACTCAAGGTCGGTACCAGATACGAGTAGTGGGATAGCTACCAATAGCCCGCACATTGCCGAGCAGACTATTGACATTACGACCCCGACGCCCGCAACCAGTGCGCCAATTCCTTCGAGCTCACCCTCTCCAGATGATTCTACGTACTGTTCTACTATATCTCCGGTGAGAGCAATATCGCCAAGTGACACTAGGAATCCAAAAGCAACCGCGCCCAATCCTATCATGACTCCTCTTTTCTTGTAATTGTAAGTCTCAAAGCCCCCATATGCAACGGCCCCGGTCACAATGAGTCCACTGGAGATCGCGGATATGTAGAACCAAGCAGATTGCAGACCTGACACAGATATTCCAGTGTTTTCATAGTCACTGATGACTGCGCCGGTTCCAAAGACACCGACAATTCCAAACAATCCCACGACAACTCCATAAATCATCATTAAAACCCCAAAAACTCTGGGAACTTGGGACTTCTGCTTTACGTATACTACGTTCTGACCGAAGGCGTTCTGATTGTTGGTTGGGGCCACATTACTGGTCGTTCCTTCCAGAGTTCCTGAAACTGAAACATCGTCTTGAGGTTGCTCTTCCATGATTCCCCATCGAGGTTCTAGACTTAGTGTTGTCTACGGCTTTTGTGGGTTTGGGAAGAAATATTCTTAGATTTCGATACCGATTCTCTTATTGATACCTGTACTTTGGACTAACCCAAGCCACTGTAGCTTAGCCTGGTAGAGCATCTGATTCGTAATCAGAAGGCCGGGAGTTCAAATCTCCCCAGTGGCTCCAGAATTATTCCTTGCTCATTCCTAGAGAACGAAGAAGAGGGCGGAACTTTTCTTGGGATCTTTCCAGAGAGTCGAAGACTGGCATAGTACCCCCTGACAGCATAGTCAGTACCGACCCGCCTCCGGTACTATTGTGACTTACTTCACTGGCCTTCCCCCTCTGATT
This sequence comes from uncultured Candidatus Poseidoniales archaeon, assembly GCA_964015215.1. Taxonomy (GTDB): domain Archaea; phylum Thermoplasmatota; class Poseidoniia; order Poseidoniales; family Thalassarchaeaceae; genus MGIIb-O5. Next base: position 1,589 of record CAXHBZ010000174.1, read on the forward strand.
AAAGAGTGCACTAGTATGACCCCCTCCAACAATTGTCACTCCCTGTGCCTCCGTGAACATGTTCATTATCTCAACAGTGCCATGAGCGAATTCCGATTTTTCGAAGTAGGACGCGGGGCCATTCCAAAGGAGGCAGTTCGCCTCCATTATTAGTGGCCTCATTCTCATCATGGTTTCTATTCCGATATCGTAAATAGGGTATTTCGTTGGAAGATCATCGATTCCTATAGTCATCCTCTTACCCTCTATTTCTACGGCTAAGTCAGATGGAAGGAAGAGTAGGCTTTGATGTTCAGATACTAGATTCTGTGAGTCTGCCCAAGTCTCTTCAAAGGCCTCACCAAGCGATTCTTTGATGAATTCCCTGTTACCCTCACCTATGTCGTGACCTCCTGCCCAGAGCATAAGATTGCCCACGACCCCCACCATTGCAATTCTGTCAACAGAGCCGTTCTGAATGAGGTTCCTGGCTACTCTAAGAGAATCGTCACACTTGATTCCACCTAGGATTGCTACGTATGGTCTTGGTGGGTCATATACAGCAGTTCGGAGTGCATTTATCTCTCTCTTCATCAGCCTTCCAGCTATGCAGGGAATCTCGTTTGTGAATCCCGCCAGAGAGGGAGAGCTTCTGTGAGCTGTTGCGAAGGCATCAGTAACATAGGCGTCTGCGACAGAGGAGAGTTTTCTAACAATCTCAGACTTGGCGAGTTCTTCCTGACTCGACCTCTTCATCGTGTTTTCTTCATCTATCATCCTCACATTATTCAGGAAAAGGATGTCTCCATCCTTCATTGATAGTATTTCTTTGATTGCAACTTCGCCACATACATCAGGAACAAAACCTACCTTCCTTCCTGTTAACTTCGAAAGTAATATCGAGTGAGGTTCTGTTGATGTGAAATCCAATTTTCCAGGTCTTGACTGATGAGAGATAATCACGACTTTAGACGAGGATAGGTCATCTAGTGTAGGCAAGAATTCGGTGAATCTCCGATCATCGAGGAATTCCATATTCTCCGGATTCATTGGAGAGTTGACATCCACTCTAAACAGGACTACCTTGCCGTCAAGAGAGACGTCATCAAGCGACAGAACTCCTGTCACGAAGGGTCCCAGAGTACTCTTACCTATGGCCATTGGGGTCCCCCTTCATATTCATCCTCCCAAATACCTTTGATGAGGAAGCCCGGAAGAGGCACGTGGAGTGGGACGCTGGCCTGATAACTGGTCCGGAA
>CAXHBZ010000175.1:0-2817 GCA_964015215.1 uncultured Candidatus Poseidoniales archaeon
CATGAATGTCATAATCTCTACCTTGGCAGTCTTCTGGCTAATCCTTGCTGTATTCTTCTTCCTCATAAAAAGAGGTCTTTGGATCTTCAGTGACGTTTCGAAGGGCCTTAGCATGTTCATGCTTGAGAAGGCATTGGGTCCTGCAATAGATTTCGTCAGTGGACGTCCAGGGTCCGCAGCAACTGCATGGATAGTCCATGGTTTCATCTGGACATTCGCGGCTTCGACATTTACATTCGTAGGCCTTTGGCTAACGCATGACCCAACCGCCCTACACAGCTTCCAGTCGTGGGGTTACCACCCTAAATCATCCGAGTTGATTTACGCAGGTAGGCTGACAGCGTTGTTTGGAGCTATCGGGATGATGGTAATCGGTGCATCCCTCTACGCTCTTCCTAAGCTCTCCGGAACTAACCTAGCCAGCGAGTCCAACGCGACACTGGTATCACTAATTTGGACTCTCTCTGTGTTGTTGATGTTCGTGGGCTCACAAAATAGCGTGATCCTTGGAGTAGCGATTCTGACAATCGCAAATCTACTACTTTCCTTGGCCTCAATAGCCATCCTGATCAATATGATAATCACCGTTTCCGAAGCAACCCAGGATATTCCATTCCCTGGATGGCTTATACTGTTCGCAGTCGCTGGTAATATTGCGGCCATTCTAGCCGTCTTCGCAAGTGGCGCGTACAAGGAGGGAACGGGGCAGTGGCTACTTTTCCACCTGTCAGGAGGGACCTTCTTCTTCTGTGGACTGGCCGGTGTCTCCCTCTACTCGGCCTCTGTGGGATCAGGGAACCCCCTATGGTCTAAATCACTGGTAGCTTTCACACTGTTTGGAGCGTTGGTCACTATCAATCCAATGGGATCCACGGACTCGTCCATGGTGACTGACTTGTTCTCCCTGTCATCGGTAGAACTGGATGCCACCTCCAGGGACGTCATCGCAGGATCGTTCCTGATGGCACTGTCTGCAATACCAATCATCGCATTCAGTGCTAACATGCTGGTGACTCTGAGGGGTACGGATGCCTTCGTCGAGAATCCAGACGCTCCTGGAATCGCAGAACTCAATCTAGGATCATGGATGCTAGTACCCGTCGCCATCGGTGCCCTTTTCGTCCAGACAGATGCCCTCGGTGGCGTCAATGAACTAACCGGAATCTCACAATCCCTCGATTTAATGGCTATTTGGCTGGTCATGATCCCACTTTCTCTGGGTACAGCCCTTAACGTCCTCCCCAGAGCTAGTGGTAGACACCAACTGTCAGAAAACAGGTCCAGATGGGCTTACTGGATGATGACTGGGGGAGCATTTCTCGGCCTCTTAATTACCATGATGTCAGACTTCACGGACATGGCTCTCTCGGAGTCAATGGCCGAACAAAGTGCCTCTATCAATGATGAGCTCAGGAAGGTAGGGTCAGTAATGTTCTACGGAACCGTTGTTGGTACAATATTCCACTGCACTAACGCCATAAGCGGGCAATTTAGGGGAAGGATAGTGGAAACTCCTACCACCTCTTCAATTTCCTCAATCTCTGTTGAATCTTACACACTTACGTCACCAACAACAATCAGAAAGATACTGGCGAGTGGGGCCACGCTTGACACTGAGGTCGCACCCTCAGGACAGAGCGAAGAAGAAGGCTCTGCTACCGAACTTTGAGGGTATGAAGCCCCTGGCATCGGATGGTAGACATGCGGATCGGACTTGTGGGCAAGCCAAATGTTGGGAAATCCACGATATTCTCCGCCATGACCCAGACACCAGTTGAAATCGCTAACTATCCATTTACGACCATAGATCCCAATGTTGGCGTGGCATGGCTTCCTCTACCTTCCTTGTGCGCATGCTTGGAGTTGAGAGAGCGCAAAGAGGAGGCTGGGAGGCTAGAGCCAGCGAATGAAGCAGATCCGAGGAAAGGGAGCATCTGTAAGCCAAATTCCGGTTCTTGCGTGAAACATCGCAGACTGGTGCCAGTCACACTTGTGGACGTTGCAGGTTTGGTTCCTGGGGCTCACGAGGGGAAAGGCAGAGGTAACCAATTCTTGTCAGATCTCGCTCGTTGTGATGCCCTTATTCAGGTAGTAGACGTATCTGGGTCCACAGATCTGGAGGGTAATCCGGTTGGGACCGGTGGATCAGAGCCTTTAGAGGAACATCGATTCCTCGTAGCGGAAATCGAGGCCTGGATAGCTGGTATCCTTCGTGGGGGATGGAACCGAGCTACTAGAAGAGTTCAGGCGGAAGGAGAAAAGGCAATCTCAGAATACATACTTACACAACTAACAGGAATAGGAGCTACGGAAGCCCATGTCAACAGGGGTCTGGCAGCTGTACGTACTCAGCATCCAGATTCTGAGTCGCCCTCGCAGTGGAGTGATGCTGAGTTGATTACCATATCCTCCGAGATTTGCAGAGCCCTGTTTCCGATATCCATAGCCGCAAACAAAGCAGACAATCAGGTACACAAATGTACAGACTTGAGGTCAGAAATAGAGTCTTATGGTGGGAAGGTGGTTCTAACGAGTGCGGAGGCCGAGCTTGCACTGAGTAGGGCTAGTGCCTCCGGCATGATTGAACGTCGTCCGGGAGACACGAAATTTCAAATCACTCAAAAGGGCGAGGAGAGTTTGAACCAACAACAGAGAAAAGCATTACAATCCATTTCTGAGTCTCTCAGTTGGGAGGGAGGGGGTCTGTTTGGGCTACTCTCAGAGGTGGTATTCAGTACACTTTCTCGTAAGGTAGCATACCCGGTCCAGGATGAGAACCACTGGGCGGATGGTGATGGAAATACCCTACCGGACGCT